>DATFRX010000296.1:0-3010 GCA_035262905.1 Nocardioidaceae bacterium | reverse complement strand
GCGTTGAAGGCCGGCATGAGACCGGGGCCGAGCAGGAAGGTCCAGTCCCGTACGGCGACGAGGGCCTGGCCGGTCGTGACTGCCATCGTGGCGTCGGGGCCGGTCGCGCCGGCGTAGTCCTGGCGCATAGTGACGACGGCGAGCAGGCTGACGACGCCGATGGCGATGATCGCGGCTTCCAGCATGCGCGAGGTGACGAAGCCAAGTGCCAAGGTCTCGTTGCGCCGCTTGAGGACGGAGAACAGAGCGACGGCGGTGCCGACGGCGGCCAGGGCGTTGACCATGTCCAGCGTGCAGCCCCAGAGCACGCGGGTGTCCGATCCGGAGCTGATGATGTACGCCGAGTCGTCGAGGACCGGGCTGAGCAGGATCAGGGCCGGGATCGAGGCGGCGAACGTGATCAGGTAGAACACGCCGGCGATGAAGACGTTGCGCCTGGTCGGGTCGGATGGCGCGCGTACGGCGGTCGGGGTTCGGAGTGCGGTCGTCATGTCAGGTCTCCCTCGTGGGTCGTGGTGGTGTCGTCGGCGAGTCGCTCGGCGGGCACCCGGGTCAGCGAGACCAGGGGGAGGCCGAGGTCACGCAGCCGCTGCAGTACGCCGTGCAGCGCGGTCTGATCGGCGACGGGGCCGTATAGGACGGTGGTGCCGTCGTCGTACGAGAGCGTCAGCCCGTCGAACCGAGCGGCCCATCGGGTGTCGAGGCGTCCGTCGAGGCGGATCACGTACCAGCCGGATTCGCGGCGGTCATCGGTGGCTTGGTTGCTCATGACCGGCACGCTAGGAACCGATGTGGTGAGCCGGCATCACATCATGTGGTGACCGAGGTGGTGATCTTTGGACTCGGCTGGGTCAGAGGTCACCGGTGCGTGACAGCAGATTGAGCTCGTGGGCCTGCCGGACCGCGGCGCGGCGGCTGTTGACGCCGAGCTTGGCGTAGATGTGCTTGGTGTGGGTCCGCAGCGTGTTCAACGAGACGACCAGCTCGCGGGCGATGTCCGGACCGTCGAGGTCGGAGGCGAGCAGCCGGAGCACCTCGAGCTCGCGGTCGCTCAGCGGCTCGACCAGGTCCTGGCCCGCCGGCGTCGGCTGATCCGGTGGTGCGTCGACGACCAGGAGGCGCTGGACGTACGCCCAGTCGTCGTGGCGCCGGGCGACGTCGCCCAACAGGGACCGCATCGGCTCGCCCTCGCCGACGAAGACGCGGACGTACCCCTCGGGCTCGGCCAGCGTGAGCGCTCGCTCCAGGATCGTGGTGGCGCCGGGGATGTCGTCACAGGCGCGACGAGCGAGGGCCTGCAGCACCAGGATCTCGAGGAGACTCCCCGTCCGGCCGCCACGCTCAGCTGCCGTCGCCAGCCGGTCGAGGAGCCCGGTGGCGGAGCGGGCCGCGGACGGCTCCACTTGGTGCTGAGCCAGCAGGATCCGGGCCAGCGTGATGTGCTCGCACTCGCGGAGGTACGACAGCTCGTCGTCTGCTGACAGGCCCTGCTGACGGGTCCAGTCGACGGCCTCGCCAAGTGAGCCCGGAGCGACGAGCAGCCGAGCCCGAAGCGCCGGGATCGGTCGGACGTTCGGCGAGAAGTCGCCCAGGTAGACGCGTTGCGCCTCGTCGAGCAGGTCGAGCGCTCCGGTCAGATCGCCCTCGGCCTCGCGCACCCGCGCCATGGCGACCCGCGATCGGTACGGGTTCTGCGGCAGGCCGTTCTGCTCACCGAGGTCCCGCGCGCGCTGCAGTTGCTCGGTCGCCACGGCCAGATCGCCCCGCTCGCAGGCGATCTGGCTCAGGCCGACGTGCATGTCCGCGGTCCCGCGCACGGTGTCCGGCTCGTCAGACGCGAGTCGAAGAGCGTCCTCGTACGTTCGTTGCGCGTCGCTCAGGCGCCCTTGCGTGATGCGGAGATCCGCCAGCGTGATCGAGCAGCCGAGGACGTCCGAGATGTGTCCGGCCCGGCGCAGCCCGTCGACCGCGGCGGAGTAGCCCCGATGTGCCGCGTCGAGATCTCCGACCGCCCAGCGGGCCAAGCCGGCGAGCGCCGACGCGGCGGCCTTGGTCAGGTGGTCGTCGGCCGGTGCGCGGCGGTCCGCCAGGTCGGCGAGCCGGACGGTCTCGGCCGGGTCGCCGGTGGCCAATGCCAGGGCGGCCCGATAGAGCGGGATCGCCCCGGCCACCCGTGGGAGTTCGGCGGGATCCGCGACCACGACTCCGTCCGCCGAGGCGGCCAGCATCCGCTCGACGTCTTGGAGTCGCTCCTCGACGCCGTCGAACTCGTTGCCGGCCATCAGGGCGCCGACGAACCCGGTCGCGAGCACCGGCCGCCGGCGTACGACCTCGTCGGGGAGGTCGTCGATCCAGCCGCGGATCGTGGCCTCCTGGCGGTCCCGCCGCATCGCCGGGATGGCCAGCTCGACCAGGTCGGCCGCTCGCTCGACGTCGCCGGATGACAAGGCATGCCGGACCGCCGGTAGCGGCTCACCGGCCTGGTCGTACCAGTCGCTGGCTCGCCGATGGAGTGCCGAGACCTCGTCGCGTCGCTCGTCCAGCAGATGGGTCTGCAGGACGTCGGCGAACAGATGGTGATAGCGGTACCACCGGCGGCTGTCGTCGAGCGGGATCACGAACAGGTTCGTCCGGTCGAGCGACTCGAGCATGCTCTTGCCGTCGGATTCCTCGGTGACGGCGTCGCACAGCGGGCCGCTGAGCCGATCCAGGATGGACGTCCGGAGCAGGAAGGTCCGTGTCCGGTCGGGCTGGCGGCTCAGGACCTCCTCGACGAGGTAGTCGACGACGTAGCGGTCGTCACCCGCGAAGCCGGCGATGAAGCCGGAGACGTCGTCGCGTCCTTGCATGGACAGCGCCGCGAGCTGCACGGCGGCGACCCACCCCTCGGTACGCGCCTCCAGCGTCTCGACGTCGGACTCGGAGAGCTCGAACCCGCCGGCCTCGCTGACGTACGCCGCCACCTCGTCGGGCGTGAAGCGAAGGTCCAGGCTACGAAGCTCGACCAGCT
>DATFRX010000295.1:0-4831 GCA_035262905.1 Nocardioidaceae bacterium | reverse complement strand
GTGAGGAGCAGCGCAAGCGGCTGCTGCCCGACGCGATCGGCGGTGACCTGCTCGGCGCCTACTGCCTGTCCGAGCCACAGGCCGGCTCCGACGTCGCAGGCATGACCACCCGGGCGGTGCGCGACGGCGACACGTACGTCGTCAACGGCGTCAAGGCGTGGATCAGCCATGGCGGCGAGGCCGATTTCTACCTGCTTTTCGCCCGGACGAGTGCCGATCGGACCAAGGGCATCAGTGCGTTCTACGTCCCGGCCGACACCGACGGCCTGTCGTTCGGCGCGCCTGAGCACAAGATGGGCATGACCGGGTCGACGACCACCCAGATGATCCTCGACGGCGCCCGCATCCCGGTGGCGAACCGGCTCGGCGACGAGGGCGTCGGGATGCGTCTGGCACTGTCCGCCCTCGACTCCGGTCGGCTCGGCATCGCAGCCTGTGCGACCGGACTCGCCCAGGCGGCGCTGGACGTCGCAGCCGCGTACGCCAGGGAGCGGCAGCAGTTCGGCCAGCCGATCGGGGAGTTCCAGGGCATCCAGTTCCTGCTCGCCAACATGGCCGCGGCCGTCGGATCGGCGCGAGCGACCTACCTGTACGCGGCCCGGCTGCGAGACGCCGGTCGACCGTTCGGCCGGCCCGCGTCGATCGCCAAGCTCACCTGCACCGATGCTGCGATGCGCGTCACGACCGACGCCGTGCAGGTGCTCGGCGGCTACGGCTACACCCGCGACTTCCCGGTCGAGCGCTACATGCGGGAGGCCAAGGTGACCCAGATCTTCGAGGGCACCAACCAGATCCAGCGGCTCGTCATCGCCCGCGACCTGCTCCGCTAGCTCTTCAGCGCGTACGCGGTCAGATGCCAGTGGTCTCAGCAGCCTGGACCGTGGCAGCTCGGTCGGGCAGCACGTCATCGATGTACGACCGGGCCACTTCGAAGAAGTCGACCTCCTTGCCGGCCGCCTCGGACAGGAACCACCGGTGTACGAGGACGTCGTGGAACAGCTCGGCCGGCTCGATCGCGCCTCGCAGCTCCGCGGGCACCAGGGCCAGCAGCGGCTCGTAGACATCGGTCAGCCAGCGATGCGCGACCACCATCTGATCGTCGGCCTGCATGTCACGGGCCGCGGCGTACGCGTCCATGTCGTTGAGCAGCCGCCGGGCCTGACTCTCCTCGACGTCGAGACCGGTCAGCCCCTGTAGCCGCCGGGCGTGGTGCCCGGCGTCGACGACCTTCGGCTGGATACGTACGGTGCTGCCGTCCCAGTCGGTCACGATGTCGAGCTCGTCGACGTCGAAGCCGAGGTCGTTGAGCCGCTCGATGCGCTGCTCGATCCGCCACATGTCGTCGGTGCTGAACTCCTCGACACCGGTCAGGCCCTGCCACAGATCGGTGTAGCGCTCCTCGATGCGATCGACCAGCTCGACGGGGTCGATGTGCGCGTCAAGCAGCTCGCCGGCCTGGAGGTCGAGCAGCTCGCCGAACACGTTGACCCGCAGGATCTCGAGGTCGTGCGACCGCTGGCCGTCGGTGAGCTGATCGTGCAGCTCGCCGGTCTCGGCGTCGACCAGATAGGCCGAGAACTCCCCGGCCGCCCGACGGAACAGCGTGTTGGACAGCGAGCAGTCGCCCCAGAAGAACCCCTCGAGATGCAGCCGCACGAGCAGTACGACGAGCGCGTCGACGACCCGGTCGAGCGTGTCGTCCTGCAGCCGATGCGAGAACAGGGCGCGGTACGGCAGCGAGTGCGCGAGATGGCGGGTGATCAACGCGGGCTCGATCGGCTCGTCGTCGGCGGACTCGCGACCGGAGACGATGCCGACCGGCTCGACAACGGGCAGCCGCAGCCGCAGCAGGTCGCGCAGCATCTGGTACTCCCGGCCGGCCATCACGGGGCGAGTCTCCTTGATCGCGTACACCTGGCCGTCGACGCGGACGAATCGCACGATGTGACGGGAGATCCCCCGGGCCAGCTGGACGTCGTACGACTCGTCCCACTCCTCGAGCGGGATGTCCCACGGCAGACCGAGCAGAGCCGGATGCGGCCGGGTCGCGAGGAACCGCAGCGCCATGGCCCCTAGTGTGCCGGTTCGAGCGCGTTCGTGCGTCTCGTACGCCGCTGGCCGGACCCTCACGGCCCATCGCGATCCGGGCGGCTCAGTCCGCGATAACGCGTGTTTCGCGTGTCTATGGTGGCGGAGTAAGGTCACAGATTCGGTGGTCCGAAGGAGGGTCGAAGTGACCGACATCGCGGCAAACGCCCAGGTCAGGGACCGGTTGTCCCGGCCGATTCGCGACCTGCGCATCTCGGTCACCGATCGCTGCAACTTCCGGTGCACCTACTGCATGCCACGCGAGATCTTCGGCCCGGACCATCAGTTCGCCGACCGATCGGAGCTGCTCAGGTACGAGGAGATCGCTCGCCTCGTACGCGCCTTCGCCCGTCTCGGCGTCACCAAGATCCGGCTGACCGGCGGCGAGCCGCTGCTGCGACGACAGCTCGAGCGGCTCGTCGCGATGATCGCCGAGATCGACGGCATCACCGACATCGCCATGACGACCAACGGCTCACTGCTCAAGGCGAAGGCGCCGCTGCTTCGCGACGCCGGACTGAGCCGCGTCACGGTCAGCCTCGACTCGCTCGACCCGGCCCGGTTCGCCGCGATCAGCGACACCAAGATCCCCGTGACGCGAGTGCTCGAGGGCATCGCGGCTGCGCAGGAGCACGGCCTCGGCCCGATCAAGATCAACGCGGTCGTGAAGCGTGGCGTCAACGACGGCGACGACATCCTCGACCTGGCGGCGTACGGCCGCGAGCACGGCTACACGGTCCGGTTCATCGAGTTCATGGACGTCGGCTCGACCAACGGCTGGCGGATGGACGACGTCGTACCCGCGCGAGAGATCGTCGAGCGGATCGGCGCGGTGTGGCCGATCGAGCCGGTCGACCCGGCGTACACCGGTGAGGTCGCCGAGCGCTATCGCTACGTCGACGGCGCGGGCGAGGTCGGCGCGATCGCCTCGGTCAGCCAGCCGTTCTGTCAGACCTGCACTCGGTCGCGGCTGTCGGCGCTGGGTGAGCTGTACACGTGCCTGTTCGCGACTCGTGGCCATGACCTGCGCGCTCTCGTACGCGGCGGCGCGAGCGACGACGAGCTCGAGGCGGCGTTGCGTGGCATCTGGGGCCGCCGGACGGACCGCTACTCGGAGCTTCGTACCGAGGAGACCACGGTTCGCGACAAGGTCGAGATGTCCTACATCGGCGGCTGACAATCCACTGAGGGTAGCCAAATCGCGAAACACGCCGGCGTGTTTCGCGATCTGCCTACCGCCAGTGGTCGAGCCGCCGTGATTTGCGACCCGGGCCCGGCTGCTTCCCTCGGCAGCCGGACCCGAACCGTCCTCGCGTCAGCGTCCGGTCGCGGCGAACCAGGCGCCGGTCGGAGACGTGACGAAGATGATCGGCGCGATGCACGGACTCGGCAGCGCGACGAAAGTATTGAACCTGGCATCGCCATCCGCAGACGCCGGGACCAGACCGGTCTCGACGTTGGTCACGGTCGCGGCGCCACCGGTGATCGTCTGGCAGCTCACGATCGCCTTGAAGTTCGGGACCGGGTTGGTGCCTTGAAGGTTCGGGGGCACCGGGTCCTGGCGAGCGAGCACCAGGCCCTCGACGTCGATCTTGAGCCGGCCGTTCGCGGCGAGCTTGCCCTGGGCTTCGTCGATCTGCCACGGCAGTCCGCCACCTGGGACACCGCGGATCGGGTTGGCCGTGCCGACATAGGGCCCGGTCACCGGCGCCATCACTTCGAACTTCACCACCGAGTCGTCGTGACTCGATGCGGTACCCAGGCTCGGCGCGAGCAGTACCCCGAGCAACACCGCCACCACCGTCACTGCGCGCTGCACCATCCCGTACTCCTCTCCCTCCGCGATCGGACCCGGTCGGTCCGAGATCGCATGTCAGGGGATACGGCATGAGCGACGGGAGGGATTGCGCCCTGACCAGCGCGCGAAATCGTCGGTGGAGTGGCTACGTCGGATCGACCGGGATTCGCTCGTCCCTGGACGACAGCACGTAGTGCGCCGTGGCCCGAGCCCGATAGAGCCGGAACTGGGCCGACCCGGTGACATCCTCGACTCCCAACGGCTCGATGCCTTGTGCCTGCGAGCGCGCGGAGTACGTCTCGACACCGTGTTCGAGCTCCGCCTCCGGTACCTCGGACGCCGTCGCCTCGACGTACACAGCCTTCCCCTTGAGCGGCGCCACGGTGGAGTCGAAGAACACGGCACCAACGTCGGCCCGACCCGTCAGGTTGCCCGAGTGCCGCGCACCCGGACGCGAGATCCAGTAGAAGTCGCGATACCCGTCGTGCGCGAACCACACCGGCGTCGCCCACGGTCGGCCGTCACCGTTCGCCGTCGCCAGCACGATGTAGCTGTTGGCGTCGATGATCTGGCGAGCCTGCCCGACGAGGTCGCTTTCGTCATCAGCGGTCATTCGTCCTCCCAAACGAGTCGATGGCTTGCCCGCACCCTATGCGCGACGAGGGCCAGGTAGGCGACTCGCCTTCGATGCGGCACCCCGCCCGACGGCTACCATTGCCGAGCAGTCCGGCCGGCGTGGCGCAATTGGCAGCGCATCCGACTTGTAATCGGAAGGTTCCCGGTTCGATCCCGGGCGTCGGCTCCCTCTGACCTGCTGAAACACCTACGGCTCCACTACGTGGCAACGGGTCCCGTGCATGTCGTTGAATCCACGGCGCGCTTATCTGCGCGGTGCTCCCTGTGCCGGTCTCGCAGCCCCATGCCCATCTCCGTTGATCAGGCCCG
>DATFRX010000294.1:0-16969 GCA_035262905.1 Nocardioidaceae bacterium | reverse complement strand
CGGGTCGGCGACTTCGGTCTGGCGATCGGCATCATGCTGATGTTCTCGACGTTCGGCACCATGTCGTTCTCCGGTGTGGCGGCCGGCATCGGCGACGCGTCGACCGGCACCCAGACCGCCCTCGGGCTCCTGCTCCTGCTCGGCGCCTGCGGCAAGTCGGCCCAGGTGCCGTTGCAGAGCTGGCTGCTGGACGCGATGGAGGGCCCGACGCCGGTCTCCGCACTGATCCACGCGGCGACGATGGTGACCGCCGGCGTCTACCTCATCGTCCGGTCCAGCTTCATCTACAACACGACCGACACGGCCCAGACCGCCGTCGTCATCGTCGGCATCGTCACCGTCTTGTTCGGTGCGATCATCAGTTGCGCGAAGGACGACATCAAGAAGGCCCTCGCCGGATCGACGATGAGCCAGATCGGCTACATGATGCTGGCGGCCGGGCTCGGTCCCGCAGGCTACGCGTTCGCGATCTTCCACCTGCTGACACACGGCTTCTTCAAGGCCGACCTGTTCCTCGGTGCCGGCTCGGTGATGCACGGGATGAACGACGAGGTCGACATGCGGCGCTACGGCGCGCTGCGGAAGTACCTCCCGATCACCTTCGCGACCTTCGGGATCGGCTATCTGGCGATCATCGGCTTCCCGCCGCTGTCCGGCTTCTGGAGCAAGGACAAGATCATCGAGGCGGCGATGGCCGACAATGTGATCGTCGGGCTCGCCGCCATGCTGGGCGCCGGGATCACCGCGTTCTACATGACCCGCGTCATGCTGATGACCTGGGAGGGCGAGAAGCGGTGGGCCGAGGACGCGCACCCGCACGAGTCGCCCAAGATCATGACGGTTCCGTTGATGATCCTGGCCGCGCTCGCCGCCTTCGGCGGTCTGCTGATCGCCGGCGACTGGATCGTCGACTTCCTGACGCCGGTCGTCGGCCCGCAGGAGCACCAAGAGCTGGGCATCCCGGAGATCGTCCTGACCCTGCTGATCCTGGTGGTCGTCGCGGTCGGCGTCGGCATCTCCTGGTGGATGTACGGCACCCGCCCGGTGCCCGCCGTGGCGCCTCGCGGGTCCGTGCTCACTAGGGCAGCCCGGGCCGATCTCTACGGTGACGCGTTCAACGAGGCGGTCTTCATGCGGCCGGGCCAGTACCTCACCCGGTCGCTGGTCTACTTCGACAACCGAGGCATCGACGGCATGGTCAACGGCATCGCGGCGTTGATCGGCGGCACCTCGGGACGCGTTCGCCGCGTCCAGACCGGCTTCGTCCGGTCCTATGCACTGGCCTTCCTCGGCGGCGCCGTACTCGTCGTCGTGTCGATCCTGGCGGTGAATCTCGCGTGAACGACTTTCCGTGGTTGACCGTCATCGCGGCCGCGCCCATCGTCGGCGCGTTCGTGCTGATGCTGCTGCCGCGCGGCCGCGGCGCTGAGCTGCCCAAGCAGGCCGCCTTCGTCATCTCGCTGATCCCGCTGGTGCTGGCGATCATCATGTCGACCGGCTACGACACCGGCGGCGGCTTCCAGTTCACCGAGGAACACACCTGGATCGAGGCGTTCGGCGCCCACTACGCGGTCGGCGTCGACGGCATCGGGCTCAGCCTGATCCTGATGACCACGGTCCTCGTCCCCGTCGTGGTACTGGCGTCCTGGAACGATGGCGAGTCCGGCCGGTGGAGCGTCAACGCCTACTTCGCCTGGATGCTGTTCCTCGAGGGCCTCGCGATCGGCGTCTTCGCCGCGACCGACGTGTTCTTGTTCTACGTCCTGTTCGAGGCGACGCTGATCCCGATCTACTTCCTGATCGGCGGCTACGGCGGGGCGCAGCGCTCGTACGCAGCGGTGAAGTTCCTGCTCTACTCGCTGCTCGGCGGACTGCTGATGCTCGCCTCGGTGATCGGGCTGTTCGTCGTGTCGGCCGACTCGCAGTTCGGCTCGACCTACCTGCTGTCGGAGCTGTCGCAGGTGCCGATCGACGAGACCACGGCCCGCTGGCTGTTCCTCGGCTTCATGGCCGCGTTCGCGATCAAGGCGCCGATGTGGCCTGTGCACACCTGGCTGCCCGACGCCGCCAGCGAGGCCACGCCGGGCACGTCGGTGCTGCTGGTGAGCGTGCTCGACAAGATCGGCACCTTCGGCATGATCCGGTTCTGCCTCCAGCTGTTCCCGGAGGCGTCGGACTGGGCCAATCCGGTGATCATCACGCTCGCGGTCATCTCGATCATCTACGGGGCGTTGCTCGCCATCGGCCAGGACGACATCCGGCGCCTGATCGCCTATGCGTCGATCTCGCACTTCGGCTTCATGGTCCTGGGCATCTTCGCGCTCACCAGCGTGTCCGCCTCCGGATCCACGCTCTACATGGTCAACCACGGCCTCGCCACAGCGTCGTTGTTCTTGGTGACCGGCTTCTTGATCCAACGCCGCGGGTCCAAACGGATCTCGGACTTCGGCGGCGTCCAGAAGGTGGCGCCGCTCATGTCGGGCATCTTCATGATCGCGGTGCTCGCCACCTTGTCGCTGCCCGGTTTGGCGCCGTTCGTCAGCGAGTTCCTGGTGTTGGCCGGCACCTTCACCTTCTCCAAGACCGCGGCCGTCTTCGCCGCGACCGGCGTGATCCTGGGCGCGATCTACGTGCTGCTGATGTACCAGCGCACCATGACCGGGCCGTTGCGAGAAGACAACGCAGGGATCACCGACCTCGGGCGCCGGGAGATCGCCGCCCTCGCGCCGTTGGTCGTCCTGCTGCTCGGCCTCGGGTTCGCGCCGCAGCCGCTGCTCGACGTGATCAACCCCGCCGTCGACGCCACCTTGCAGAACGTCCCCGTCCCTGACACCACGCCGGACGTCCCGGTGGTCGAGCCACAGGGCGCCGAAGGGAGCACGCCATGACGTCCTCGCTGGTCGCGGACGTGACGTTCGAGCAGCCGACGATCCAGTACAGCTCGATCTACCCCGTGCTGATCGTGCTCGTCGCGGCCTGCGTCGGCGTCCTGATCGAGGCGGCGCTGCCGCGGTCCTACCGCTATCTCACCCAGGTGATCCTGTCGCTGGGCGCGCTCGGCGCCGCCCTGATCGGCACCATCTGGGTCGCGGCCGACCTGACCCCGATCGACGGCGACGCAGCACGCGGACAGATCGTGGCCGAGGGCGCACTCGCGGTCGACGGGCCCACCGTCTTCATCTGGGGCGTGCTGCTGGCCCTGTCGATCATCTCCGTGATGCTGATGGCCGAGCGCCGGCTCGAAGGCGGCGTCACCGCGTTCGCCGGGCAGGCCGCCGCACTCCCGGGCACCGAGGCCGAGCGTGAGGTCTCGACCCGCGGCATCGAGCACACCGAGGTGTTCCCGTTGGCGCTGTTCGCCGTCGCGGGCATGATGATCTTCCCGGCCGCCAACGACCTGCTGACCATGTTCGTCGCACTCGAGGTGCTGAGTCTGCCGCTCTACCTGCTGTGCGGGCTCGCCCGTCGCCGCCGGCTGATCAGCCAGGAAGCGGCGATGAAGTACTTCCTGCTCGGCGCATTCTCGTCGGCGTTCTTCCTGTACGGGATCGCGCTGACGTACGGCTATGCGGGCTCGTTCACGATGGCCGGGATCGACCAGGCGGTCAGCAACCGGACCGATGCGCAGAACCTGCTGCTGGCCGGCATGGGGCTGATCGCGGTCGGGCTGCTCTTCAAGGTCTCGGCGGCGCCGTTCCACTCCTGGACCCCGGACGTCTATCAGGGCGCGCCGACATCGATCACGGCGTTCATGGCGGCCGGCACCAAGATCGCCGCCTTCGGTGCCCTGCTGCGGGTCTTCTACGTCGCCTTCGGCGGCGCCCAGTGGGACTGGCGACCGATCATCTGGATCGTCGCGTGCCTCACGATGCTGGTCGGCTCGATCATCGCGTTGACCCAGACCGACATCAAGCGGATGCTGGCCTACTCCGCGATCGCGCACGCCGGCTTCCTGCTGGTCGGCTTCGCCGGGGCGTTCTCGGGGACCGGTCTGACCAGCCTGCAGGGTGTGCTGTTCTACCTCACGGCCTACGGCTTCTCCACGATCGGGGCGTTCGCGGTCGTCACGATGGTGCGTGACACCGGCGGCGAGGCGACGCACCTGTCGCGGTGGGCCGGGCTGGGCAAGACGTCGCCGGTGCTGGCCGGAGTCTTCGCGTTCTTCCTGCTCGCCTTCGCCGGCATCCCGCTGACGAGCGGCTTCACCAGCAAGTGGGCCGTGTTCAGCGCCGCCTGGTCGGGTGGCGCCTGGCCGCTGGTCGTGGTCGGCGTCGTCATGAGCGCGGTTGCCGCCTTCTTCTACGTTCGTGTCATCGTGTTGATGTACTTCTCCGACCCGGTCGGTGAGGGGCCGAGCGTCGCGATGCCCAGCGCGATGACCGCGACCGTCGTGGCGGTGGCGGCAGTGGTGACGCTCGGGCTCGGCATCGTGCCCGGGCCGGTGCTCGACCTGGCACAGAACGCGGGAGCCTTCGTACGTTGAACACCGACACTTCGTTGGGGATACCCGACGTCGACGCCGAACTCGAAGCACGGCTGCGCCACCGACTCGATGCGGTGGAGCGCGAGCTCGCATCGGCCGTCGGCGCCGACATGCCGTTCGTGACCGAGGCGGCTCGCCATCTGCTCGACGCTGGCGGCAAGCGGTTCCGGCCGATGCTGGTGCTGCTGACCGCCGAGTTCGGTGACCCCGACGCGACCGAGGTGCTGTCGGCGGCGCAGGTCGTCGAGCTGACCCACGTGGCGACGCTCTATCACGACGACGTCATGGACGAGGCGCTGCTGCGGCGCGGAGCGCCGAGCGCCAACGCCCGATGGGACAACAACATCGCGATCCTGGTCGGCGACTACCTGTTCGCCCGGGCGTCGATCATCGTGGCGTCGCTCGGCCCGGAGGCGGTCGACATCCAGGCCCGTACGTTCGGCCGGCTGGTCCAGGGACAGATCCGCGAGACGCTGGGGCCCGCCGACGGCCAGGACCCGCTGGCCCACTACCTGTCGGTCGTCGCCGACAAGACCGGCTCCCTGATCGCCACATCGGCCCGGTTCGGGGCCAAGTGCTCAGGTGCGCCGGCCGACGTCGAGGCGGCGCTGACCGAGTTCGGCGAACGCATCGGCAGCTGCTTCCAGCTGTCCGACGACATCATCGACGTGGCAAGCGAGGCGGGTGACCTGGGCAAGACGCCCGGCACCGACCTACGCGAGGGAGTGCCCACGCTGCCCGCGCTGCTGGCGATGGCGTCCACCGATCCGGCCGACGCCCGGCTCCAAGAGCTGCTGCGGTCGGACCTGTCCGACGACGCGCTGTTGGCCGAGGCACTGGACCTGCTGCGGCGGCACGCGGCGATCGACAGCGCCCGGGCGTACGTCCAGGAACGCGCCGACGAAGCTCGCGAGGTCCTCGCGCCGCTGCCCGACATCCCGGCTCGCACTGCCCTCGAGGCGCTGTGCGACCTGGTCGTGTCGCGGAGCGCCTAGGCGGCTCGGGCGGCGATCCGCTGCGCCCGCCGGCGGACGATCCCGGCCAGGTCGATACCGGTATCAAGAACCCGGCGCATCTGATCCGGGTCGGGCCGTTCGAAGTAGCCGCCGACGCTGAGGTCGTGGTCCGGCTGGAAGGCGATCTCGATCCGGTCGCCGGCCTCGATCGTGCCGGGCTCCACCACCTTCAGGTACGCACCCACCCGGCGAGTCGCCAAGAACCGCTTGTGGAACTCCGGATCGCCCATCCGCGCCGAGAAGTTGTCGCACGGCGTGCGGGGCATCCGAACCTCGACAAGCACGCTCTGGTCCGGGTCGCCGATCCGCCAGCGCTCGCCGATCAGGGCGCCGGTGACGTCAAGCCCTTGCGTGGTGAGGTTCTCGCCGAACAGTCCGGGCGGGATGTCGCGGCCGAGCTCGCCGCTCCACCAGGTCGCGTCCTCGCTCGCGTACGCATAGAGCGCCTTGTCCGGGCCGCCGTGGTTGCGCGTGTCGCACTGCCGATCGCCGTCGAGGCCGAGCTCGCCGACGCCAACCGGGCCAAGCACCGGGCGCTTGTCGATCGCGGTGTCGCGGGTCGGGCCGCGCCGGATCGTGTGGACCACGTTGACCGTCAGCAGCCGAGCCGCCGGGCTCATGAGTCGGCGATCCAGCGGATCGGGTCGCCGCCGTCGAGGTCGTCGTAGCCCGCGTCGCACAGGGCGCCGGCGACGAGGGTACGGCGGTGGGCCGCGAAGGTCAGGACGTGGGCGATCATGCCGCCGAACGTGTAGACCTCGATCGTCTCGCCGGGGCAGATCACCGCGTCGTCGAGCCGGGCCTGGTCGCAGGCATCGCGGACCGCGGTGACGAAGGCCGGACCGACCTCGGCCAGCCGGCCCTGCATGTGGAGCACGCTCTCGTTCTTCTCGACGGCGAAGTCGTAGTCGCGGCCGTCCATCGCCGACCCCCACATGTCGAGCTGGCCGACGAGTCTGGACAGCAGTGACCGGAGGGTGGGCTGGTCGTCGACGCCGGTGACCGACAGCTCGATCGGTGCGTCGAGCTGCTCGGCGGACAGGCGGGTGGCGCGGTCGAGCATCTGGCCGATCAGCCAGACGTGGTGCTCGACCATCCGGATGACGAGGTCCATGGAGTGCACCTTCTGTCGGCCGGCCAGCCGCAGGCTGCCGGGAGGGTGGAAGTGGACATCACTCGGCGAGGCGATGGAGATCCGGGTCGGATGGCGCCGCCAGATGGCCGGCGCGACGCCGTACGCCCGGGTGAAGGCGCGCGTGAACGCCTCGTGGGAGGAGTAGCCGGCCTCGATCGCGATGTCGAGGATCGTCGCGTCGCTGGTGAGCAGGCGATAGGCCGCCCGCTCGAGCAGCACCCGGCGACGGAACCGCGCCGGCGGCTCCCCGGCCGTCGCCGCGATGACCCGGTCGAAGTGGAAGCGGGACAGCCGGGCCCGGGCGGCGAGCTCGGTCGCGGTCAGGTCGTGATCGTCGAGCGCATCCGACAGCACACCGACGAAGGTGGCGAAGGTGTCGCTCGACGGATTCATACCCTCATTGTGTGGCCGCGGCGGCCCGCGAGCTTGATCGGCTTTGCGCTCTACTCCGGGCGCAGATCCCGGGTCAGGTCCCAGGGGCTCAGCCGAACCTCGAACGGCGTCGCGACCTCCACCGACTCCTCGACGGTCACAGTTGCCCGCTCGACGTAGGCCTCAGACTCCAGCTCCAACACGGTGAGCGTTGGTCGCTCCGGGTCGGGATCGACGAGCCAGTAGGACGGGATCCCGAACCGCTCGTACGTCGCTCGCTTGAGGTTCCGGTCGATCAATGCGGTGCTCGGCGAGCCGATCTCGACCGCGAGCAGCGGCGGAACCGGCAGATTCTTCCGGGTGAGATCGGCGAACCGGGTGACGATGAGGTCCGGCTGGACGGCAGTGTCCATGGCGAGCTGCACCTCGAATGGCGCGGCGATCACCCGGAGGTCACGCGGACACCGCTCGTAGAGCCAGGTGGTCAGACGCACCTGAACGCCCTGGTGCGGCCAGCTCGGGGCGGGAGTCACGATCAGCGTCCCGTCGATGAGCTCGTAGCGATGGCCGTCATCGGGCATCGCCTCGAGATCCTCGACGGTCAACGGCCGTCCGAACGGCAACCCGGCCTGCGCGGTCATGGTCGACATGATGCCTCCTTCGCCCCATGCGCACGAAGATGCCGCAACGAGACCAGCGCCTGACGGCGTTGTCCACAGCCGGCGGGTACCTAGCGAATCGGTTAAATCAGAATTCGCCCGAATTGATCAAACAGAGCGTAACGATGCCCCCGCTCATGGTGAAACCTCCGGAATCTTAGTAACGGATCGGCCTCCGCGTCGGATGTATCCCGATGTAGTCGTTGCTCACCGATCGTGAGTCGCCGGCTCGATCATCTGGGACAAAGACCAACGCAGCGGACCGAACGGTGCCGCGAAGAGGAGCCTCCTGCATGCGCGTTCGACTCGCCCGCGGCGTCATCGCAGCCGTCGCACTCTGCCTGGCCGCGCCCGCAGCGGCCATGGCGTCCGACGTCCAGCACACGTCCGTCGCGTCCGACGAGCCGGTCAAATGGACGCCGAACCTGCTGGCGACCCCCGCGGTCGACCGGCCGGTGGCGTACTCCATCACCCAGGTGGGCGACCAGATGGTCGTCGGCGGCAACTTCCGGGCGGTCGAGGACAGCAAGCGCACCACGTCGTACGACCGCACCAACGTCTTCGCCTTCGACGCTGCCACCGGGGCGATCAGCGACTTCGCTCCCTCGGTCGACGGCCAGGTCTGGTCGGTACTCGGAGCCGGCGACAGCGTCTACATCGGCGGCGAGTTCCGCAACGTCAACGGTGAGCCGCGGACCGCGATCGCCAAGCTCGACGTGTCGACCGGCGAGCTCGATCCGGACTTCGTCCCGACCATCACCGGCGGACGGGTCTCCGACATGGAGCTCACCCACGGACAGCTGATCGTCGGCGGTACCTTCCGGAAGCGGCTGATGTCGCTGAACCCGGCGACCGGCAAGCCGACCGGCTATCTCCAGGTGTCGATCACCGACCCGCTGCCGTTCACGACGCGGCCGGAGGTCTTCCGCTTCGACGTCAGCCCGGACGGTCAGCACCTGGTGGCGGTCGGCAACTTCACCGCGGTCGACGGCCAGGACAACTGGCGGATCGTCATGTTCGACCTGTCGGACACCGGGGCGACGCTCTCGCCGTGGAACTACCCGCACTCGTCGCGGGGCTGTCACGCACAGACCCGGCCGATGTACCAGATGTACGTCCGCGACGTCGACTTCGCGCCGGACAGCTCGTACTTTGCGGTCGCCTCGACCGGCGGCCACCGGATCAACGGCGAGGGACCGGGCCTGGTGCTGTGCGACTCGGTGGCGCGGTTCGACACGGCGGACCTGACGCCGACGCAGCCGGTCTGGATCAACTACACCGGTGGCGACACCCTGCACTCGGTCGCGGTGACCGGCGCCGCGGTCTACGTCCAAGGGCACAGCCGGTGGCTGGACAACCCGTACGGGCGCGACTCGGCCGGCCCGGGTGCGGTGTCGCGGCCGGGCGGCGGCGCGGTCGACCCGGTCACCGGCGACGCGCTGGCCTGGAACCCGGTGATGCCGCAGGCCAAGGGCGGCTACCAGATCCTGCCCGTTGAGGGTGGCGTCTGGTTCGTGACCGACGGGAAGCGATTCCACCAGAAGTACCGCTACGGGATCCGGTTCGTGCCGGTGCCGTAGCCAGCAGGGCCCGCGGAGCTCCGGCTCGGCGTTGCTGCGAGAGGGAGGCAGCAAGGTCGAGTCGGAGCTCCGTTACGATTCGCGCCGCGTCCCTGCAGCTCAGACAGCTTGAGCACGCAACGTGAGCGCCCGATGCCGGAGCGTACTCGGGTCTAATGGCCTGTTGCTGTAATGCCGGGTTCCACTACCGTTCACCTTTAGTTCAGTCGCGGTATTACCGCAAAACGGGCGCAAATGGGGCGGCGCCGCGACAGGGAGCAACAGCATGCATGACCGACCCGGCACACCGGCGATCGGCGATCGGTGCACGCGATGAGACTCGTGCTCTGTGACGACCATCGACTCCTCCTCGAAGCGATCTCCACCGCGCTGAGTGCGCGTGGCTGGAGCATCGAGGCCACGGCGACCACTCCTGACGATGCGGTCAAGGCCGTCGACCTCTACGAACCGGACGTACTCGTGACCGACGTGGACTTTCCGTCCGGCGGCGGGCTCGACGCGGTTCGGGTCGTGGTCGACCAGCATCCGCGGACCAAGGTCGTCATCCTGACCGGCCTGGACTCGCCGGAGGTGGTACGCGAGGCGCTGGAGATCGGCGTGGCCGGCTACACCCGCAAGTCCCACAGCATCCAGACCATCGGCGAGGTGGTCGAGAAGGCCGGCCGTGGAGAGATCGCGATCGACGCGGCACTGCTCCGGCAGCTGGCGGTCCGCCGGACCGGGTCGACATCGACGACGCGGACCCTGATCGGCCAGCTCACGCCGCGGGAGCGGCATGTGCTCGAGCTGCTCGTCGACGGACGCAACACGGCCGAGATCGTGGCCCGGTTGCAGATCTCGGACAGCACCGCTCGGACCCACGTGCAGAGCATCCTGTCGAAGCTCGGCGTGCACTCCCGGCTGCAGGCCGTCGCTCTCCTTCACGACGAGCTCGCGCAACGGGTGGACTTTGCCGTGCCTCCTGCTCAGCGGGAAGCGGCCCTCGTACGAGTGAGTGGATCGTGACATGCGCGAAGCAGTTCCGGTTCAGACGTGCGACGTATCCGTATCCCAAGCTCCGGTAGAGGAATCCGACCCCGGTGCGATTCACGTCGCGCTGCTGCTCCCGGAGCAGGCCTGGGTCGACGCGCTGGAGCTGCTGTTGGATCTCCAGCCGGACATCGAGGTCGTCGCGGCCCACACCAGCGCCGACTGGATCCAGACCGCGGTCTCGGCCGGTGACGTCGATCTCCTGCTGGCCAACATCGACGACCGGACGGCCGCACCGAGTCTGATCGAGAAGCTGCGCTCGTACGAC
Source organism: Nocardioidaceae bacterium (assembly GCA_035262905.1). Taxonomy (GTDB): domain Bacteria; phylum Actinomycetota; class Actinomycetes; order Propionibacteriales; family Nocardioidaceae; genus DATFRX01. The sequence continues at coordinate 6,427 of DATFRX010000294.1, read as the reverse complement.
GACGAGCTCCACGTCGTCGCGGTCACCGAGGTCGAGGACACGGCGCTGCTCTGCGCGGCGGTACGGGCCGGCGTACGCGGGTGGGTACGCAAGAGCGCGTCGGCCGACCATCTCCTGCAGGTCGTCCGGGGCGTACATCGCGGCGAGGCCTGGTTCCCGCCGGCCTTCGTCACGACGCTGCTCGACTCGTTGCTGCAGGCTCAGGAGAGCCGGGTCGAGGCACTCGGCGTGCTGTCGGTGCTGTCGACCCGCGAGCTCGAGGTGCTCAACTGCCTGATGGACGGCCTCACCCGGCGGGACATCGCCGAGCGCTTCGTGTTGTCGCCGCATACGGTGCGCACGCACATCAACAACATGCTGCGCAAGCTGAACGTCCACAGCACCTTGGCGGCGGTATCGATCGCCCGGCAAGCGGGCCTCGGCGAGCAGTCGAACCAGCGGACGTCGGCCTAGCCCTTGTTGCGTAGTCGATCTCACCACTTCGGCTGATTCGACGGCACTCGATCGTCCATAGATTCGCAGCAGACCAGCGACGGCGGGGACCACTCCCCCCGAGACATGCCGAGGGGGCGTATGGGGCTCGAAAGTGTGCCTTTCTCGCGTCCGGTGATCGTGCCGGAAGCGGTAGCGGCGGCAGAGCGCGTCCTCACCTCCGGCTGGATCACCACCGGCCCGGAGTGCGTGGCCTTCGAGGAGGAGTTCGCTGCCTGGGTCGGCGCCGAACATGCCGTCACGGTGTCGTCGTGTACCGCGGCGGTGGAGCTCGCTCTCCGGTCATTGCATCTGCCGGCCGAGGCGAAGGTCCTCGTCCCGACCATCACGTTCTGCGGTGCCGTGTCAGCCGTCGTTCATGCCGGGCTGACCCCGGTTCTCGTCGACGTCGACCCGGAGACCGGCATGGTCTCGCCTGTCACGTGTGCGGCCGCGGCCCGGAGCTGTGACGGCCCGGACGCCATGGTGGTGCTGCACTACGGCGGCTACCCGGCCCCCGTGGCGGAGCTCGCCGAGGCGGCCGGTCTGCCCATGTCACACGTCGTCGAGGACGCCGCGCACGGCCTCGGCACCTGGGTCGGCGACCACGAGGTCGGCAGCATCTCCCGGGCCGCCTGCTTCAGCTTCTACGCCACGAAGAACCTGCCGATCGGCGAGGGCGGCATGATCACCACCGACGACGCCGAGCTCGCCGCCTGGGTTCGGAGCGCCCGGCTGCACGGGATGTCGGCGGACGCGTGGCGCCGGTACGCACCCGGCGGCTCCTGGCAGTACACGGTGCTGGAGCCGGGCCTGAAGGCCAACCTGACCGACATCGCGGCGGCGATCGGCCGGTCCCAGATGCGACACCTCGACCAATGGCAGCAGCGGCGGGTCGAGATCGCCGCCCGCTATGCATCCGGACTCGCCGGTGTTCCCGGGCTCGAACTGCCGGCGACACCAAGGCATGGCCGGCACGCCTGGCATCTGTACGTCGTCCGGGTCAAGCCCGGGTACGGCCTCGACCGCGACGCGCTCGTGGAGGCTCTCGGGTCGCGAGAGGTCGGTACGTCGGTGCACTTCATCCCGGTCCACCACATGCCGTACTTCCGTCGGATCGCCGTCATTCCCGAGGGCGGGTTGCCTGGAGCGGACGCGGTGTTCCCGGAGCTGCTCTCGCTGCCCATGCATCAAGGAATGAGTGACCACGAGGTGGACACGGTCTGCGCCGCGCTGACCGACGTACGCCGCCGGGTCAGCGCTCAGGAGGTCGTCAGGTGACAGCTCTCAGCGGTCAGATCCCTCCGGGCCCGTCGGTGGCGCGAGGCCGGCTGCTTCGCACCTTGGTGGTCGGTGCGGGCGTGGCCGGACGCGCGCTCGCCCGCGACCTCACCGCGGCACCCGAGTTCGGACTCGAGCCGGTCGGATTCCTCGACGACGACCCCGTCAAGGCAGGAACCGACGACATCCCGGTCCTCGGCACGCTCGACGAGCTGACCGAGATCGCGCGGGAGTACCTGATCAACGTCGTCGTACTCGCCATCCCGAGACTGGATCCGGCTGAGTTCCGGAAGGTGGCGGCATCGGCCGCGGCTGCAGGTGCGAGCGTTCGCTATCTGCCGTCGTTCGTCGCGGCCATCGAGCGGTCGATCGTCGGCAGCGACATGCGGTGGCTGGACGTGGGCAGCCTGATCGGGCGGGACGAGATCCACGTGGTCAGCCCGGAGGCCGGAGCCATCATCGAGGGCCGGTGTGTCCTCGTCACCGGCGCCGGCGGGTCGATCGGCAGCGAGCTCTGCCGGCAGGTCTTCGGCTTCGGACCGCGCCGGCTGATCATGCTCGACCACGACGAGTCCAACCTGCACCGGCTGCAGCTCGAGCTCTGGGGTGAGGGGCTGCTGGACGACGAGGACTGCGTGGTCGCCGACATCCGCGACCGCGGCCGGATCGACCAGATCTTCGCCGAGACCAAGCCGGACGTGGTCTTCCATGCCGCCGCCCACAAGCACCTTCCGCTGCTGGAGCGGCATCCCTGCGAGGCGGTGAAGTCCAACGTCCGGGGGACCGAGCACGTCCTCTGGGCGGCCATCCAGCACGGGGCCGAGCGCTTCATCCTGATCTCGACCGACAAGGCGGCCGACCCGAGCTCGGTGCTCGGTGCCTCGAAGCGGCTGGCCGAGATCATCGTGCAGCAGGAGGCCGGCAGCCGTACCCGGGTCGCCTCGGTGCGCTTCGGCAACGTCCTGGGCAGTCGCGGATCCCTGCTGACGGTGCTGACCGAGCAGATCCGCAACGGCCGGGCGGTCACGGTCACCCACCCGGAGATGACCCGGTTCTTCATGACGATCGAGGAGGCGGCCGGCCTGGTCGTCGAGGCGGCTCGTCTGGCCGGCGACGGCGAGACCTTCATCCTCGACATGGGTGAGCCGGTCCGCATCCTCGACGTGGTCCAGGCCTTCGCCAAGCTCATGAACGTGTCGGACCCGGAGATCCGGTACACCGGGATGCGCAACGGCGAGAAGCTCGCGGAGACCCTGTTCAGTGAGCACGAGCGGCCGATGCGGACCGAGCATCCACGGATCTACCAGACCGACGGAGATGCCCAGGTGCAAGGGTTCCGGCGCCGATTGCGCGGACTCTACGACGCGGCATCAGCGAACGACGCCGTCGCGGTGCGCGCCCAGCTGCGCGAGATCCTGCCCGAGTACAGTCCGGTCGCGGCGGGCGTACCCGCGATGGCCGCTCCCTACGCGGACGACTACTGATGGCCGCGCCCAACTACCGCACCGGACAGGCCGGCGGCGTCATGAAGGTCGGCCACGCGGACGTCGGCCGCCATGGGAATCTGGACGTCTTCCTGACCGCTACCGGCGTCAAGGTCCTCGACATGACCCGGGGTGCGGCTCCCGGCACGCGGCGTCTCCTGCTGGGCCCGGCCGGTAGTTCAATCGCGACCTTCGCGGTCGCGGTCGCAGACCGGGCCGGTTCGGAGTCGGCCATCGAGTCCGAGGTGCGGACGCTGGACGAGCTGCGCACCCTTGTCTCGCCGACCCTCTCGGAGACCCTCCCACAGGTGGTCGCGCCCGTGACCGTCAGCGATCGGCCGGCCATTGTGCTGCGCGCGGTGCCCGGCCAGGCGCTGGAGAGTGCCCGGGAGTTCCTTCCGTTGACCCGGGCCGACCTCGACGCGGTCGCGTCCTGGCTCAGCACGCTGTGGCTGAGCACGGGCGGCCTGGCCGAGCCCGCCGAGCTGGGCGCTCGAGCCGCCGACCTGCTCCTTGCGCGCTACGTCGGCTCGCGTCACCTCGCCGCCACGTTGGGCGCGGTCAACAGCGCGAGGAGCCGGATCGGCCGGCTGGAGGTCCGGCGGACCGCGGTCCACGGCTGTCTGTGTCCGCATCACGCCTATGTCCGCGACGGCGAGATCACTGGCGTCGACGACTGGGGACACGGTGCGCCGAGTGGCGAACCGCTGCGGGACCTCGGCGGCTTCGCGGTGCGGCACGCGGCGTCCGAGCTGGCGGACGTCGTGGCCGAGCGGACCACACAGGGGCGGTTGCTTCGCGACTTCGTCCGGTGCGGGCTCGAACTCCTGGAGCTCCCGGCCGATTGCTGGCGCGACGTACTCATTCTTGCCCAGGCCGAGTACGCGGTGGACGCACTCCAACGCGGACAGGTGGACGAGATCAGGCTGCTCGCTGCGGCGGTCAATGCGTTGCCGTACGAGCTCGGAGATTCGGAGGCGGCTCGCCAATGAAGGTGATCGTGACGGGGGCGGCGGGTTTCGTCGGCTCCCACTTGTGTGAACGACTGGTGGACCACGGTGACGAGGTCATCGGGATCGACTGCTTCACCGACTACTACAGCCCACGGCGCAAGGAGGCGAACCTCGCCCCGCTCAGCGGACACCCGAGCTTCACGCTGCAGCGCCTCGACCTGCTGTCGGCACCGCTCACGCCGCTGCTCGAGAACGTCGACGTGGTCTATCACCTCGCCGGTCAGCCCGGCGTTCGCGGCTCGTGGGGTCAAGACTTCGAGCCCTACGTCAATCGCAATGTTCTCGCGACCCAGCGGCTGCTCGAGGCCGCCCACGAGGCGTCGCTGTGGAAGTTCATCTACGCGTCGAGCTCGTCGGTCTACGGCAACGCCGACACCTACCCGTCGAGCGAGAAGCTCCGGCCGGAGCCGGTCTCGCCGTACGGCGTCACCAAGCTGGCCGCCGAGCACCTGTGCGAGCTGTATCGCGTGACCTCCGGTGTCCCGACCGTGTCGCTGCGGCTGTTCACCGTGTACGGCCCGCGACAGCGGCCCGACATGGCGTTCTACCGAATCGTCGACGCGGCGCTGCGGGGCCAGCCGTTCCTGCTCTACGGCGACGGCGAGCAGAGCCGGGACTTCACCTACGTCGGCGATGTCGTGACGGCGATGCGGCTGGCCGCCCTGTCGCCGTGGACCGGCGTCGCCAACATCGGCGGCGGATCGCGTACGACGATGAACCAGGTCATCGACACCGTGTCGGCCCTTGCGCGGCCGGTCGACGTGGTCCGGCTCCCGGTGCAGCGCGGCGACGTCCGGCACACTGCCGCCGACACCTCGATCGCCCGTGACGCCTTCGGCTACGTGCCGTCGGTCGGCCTCGAGGAAGGCCTGGCGCAGATGGTGGATCCGGCGGCGTTCGCGTTCGCTCTGGACGAGGCCTGAGGAGGCCGGCGATGCGTCGATCGCTGTGGCCGGAGGCGCCTCCACGGGTGGTCGGCCGCGACCTGCTGCCCGACCAGCCCGATTTGCCGAAGGTCAAGGTGCTCCACGTCATCACCCGATTCATCGGCGGCTCAGGCGGCAACACCCTGCTGTCGGCGAGTGGTATGGACCCCGATCAGTACGAGACGTGGGTGGCCGCCATGCCCGGGGGCCCGTTGTGGGAGATCGCCGAGCGCGACGGCGTCCGCACCGTGTACGTCCGGCACATGCGCGAGCGGATCGCCCCCTGGCATGACCTTCGGGCCTGCGTCGAGCTCGTGCGGCTGATGCGTCGCGAGAAGTTCAGCGTCGTCCACACGCACTGCTCGAAGGCCGGTCTCATCGGGCGCGTCGCGGCCAGGATTGCGCGGGTCCCCGTCGTCGTCCATACCTTCCATCTGTTCGCGGCGCACGACGGGCTGTCGCGGCGGCGCCGGTTCGCCTACCTCACGCTCGACCGATGCGTACGGTCCCTCGCGGATCGCTACCTGGCGGTGGCGCCGCGAGTCGCTTGGGAGGCCGTCGAGCAGCGACTGGCGCCGCCGGGCTCGGCCCAGGTCGTACCGTCCGCGGTCGACCTCGCGAACGTGCCGTTGGATCCGGACCCGGAGGTCCGTGTCGAGCTCGGCATCTCCGCGCAGGCGCCGATCGTCGGTACGGTCGGGCGGATCGTCGCCCAGAAGGCGCCGCTCGACTTCGTCCGGATGGCGGCGCGGGTCCGTGCGGTCCGGCCCGACGCGGAGTTCGTCATGGTCGGCGACACGACGCTGGAGAGCGCGTCGCTGGAGGAGGAGACCAAGCGCGAGGCCGACCGGCTCGGGGTGCCGATCCGGTTCACCGGCTTCCGGGCCGACGCGCCGCGGGTCGCCGCGTCCTTCGACGTCTACGTCGTCCCGTCACGCTACGAGGGCCTCGGGCGCGCGGTGACCGAGGCGATGGCGTCCGGTCGCCCGATCGTCGCGACGGCCGTCAACGGCGTGCCGGACCTCGTCGAGCCGGGATCGACCGGTCTGCTGGCAACTCCGGGCGATCCGGAGTCGCTCGCGTTGTCGGTGCTGTGGCTGCTGGACCATCCGGAGGAGGCGCGGAAGATGGGTCAGCAGGGCTGCGAACGAGTTCGCCGGCACTTCGGGCGGTCGGTGATGTGCGGCGAACTGGACCGCACGTATCGGGAGTTGCTGGGTTTGCCGGAGCCGGTGCTGGCGGGCGAGGACGT
>DATFRX010000293.1:0-4021 GCA_035262905.1 Nocardioidaceae bacterium | reverse complement strand
GTCGGATCGATGGGCGAACCGTTGGGCGTCGCGCCTGACCTGGTCGAGGCATATGTCGCCTTGGGCCGACGGGACGACGCTGCCGAGCTCACCGAGCGCTTCGCTGCCGTCACGCCGCCGACCGCGACTCCGCCGGCGCGAGCGCTGGTGGCACGATGCCAAGGCCTGAGCGCCGAGGACGACGGCCTCGCCGTGCAGTCGTTCGATATCGCCCTCGCCGCTCACGCCGAAGCTCCCGACGTGTTCGAGCTGGCGCGTACTCAGCTCTTGTACGGCGCTCGGCTGCGTCGCGGCTCCGAACGGGTCAAGGCACGCCAACACCTGACCCGCGCCCGCGACGCCTTCGTCGGGATGGACCTGACCGCTTGGGCGGCGCGAGCGGCCGACGAGCTCGCCGCCACCGGCGCCAACCCGCGCCGCCGCGAGCTGCAGGCGACCGAGCCGCTCACGTCGCAGGAGACTCGGGTGGCGCTGCACGCCGCGAAGGGTCTGTCCAACCGAGAGATCGCCGCGGCGCTCTTCCTCAGCCCCAAGACGATCGAGCGGCATCTGAGCAGCGTCTATCGCAAGCGCGGCTTCCGCTCGCGTACCGAGCTCGCCGCCTCGTTCCGGGCTCCCGAGATCGACTGACGTCGGGCCGTCAGATCTCGAGCCGGGACTCCTCCAGGTCGAGCTCCTGGATGATCCGGTTCATGACCTCGTTCGACACGTCCCCGTCGCTGCGCATGTGGATGAGCGCGTCGCGCTGCGCGGCGAGTACGAGCTGCATCATCTGCTGGTAGGCCAGCGAACGGTCCTCGAACCCGTCGTCCTCGATCTTGCCGGCGCGGGCGGCGAATCGGCGCTTGCGGTACTCGTACAACGCTCGCATCCGTTCGACGGTCTCGTTGCGGGTCCACTCCTCGTCGGCGAGCGAGTCGATCTGCTCGATTGCGGCCTTGGTCGCCCGTAGCCGGGCCCGCACCTCCTCGTCCGCGTCCGCCCCGCCGTCGTTGATGTCGAACCATCGGATCAGGGTCGGCAACGTCAGACCCTGGACGACGAGCGTGAAGAAGATGACCGCGAAGGTCAGGAAGATGATCAGGTCCCGTTGCGGGAAGGCTGCTCCCGAGTCGGTTGTGAGTGGCAAGGCCAGAGCGACCGCCAGGGACACCGCGCCGCGCATGCCGCTCCACGCCATCACGAGGCGCCAGGCCGCGCCGATCCGCCGGGCTCGCTGGGCGGGACGCCGATCGATCGCCCGGATCAAGTACGGCATCGTGAAGAACCAGACCAGGCGGGTGCCCACCACGACTCCCGTGACCGCCAGGGCGTAGCCGGTGAGCGCGCCCGCCGAGTAGCCGGTCAGGCTGTCGACCGCGGTGCGAAGCTGCAGTCCGATCAGCACGAACAGCACCGCGTTGACGATGTAGTCGAGGATGTTCCAGACGATGTAGCCCTGGAGGCGGATCCGCGCCGGGAGGATCCGGGCCGCCATGATGCCCATGTAGATCCCGGCGGTCACCGTCGCCAGCACTCCGGAGGCGCCTATCGCGTCGGCGGGTACGAAGGCGGCGTAGCAGGTGAGCAGGGAGATCGTGATGCTCACCTCGGTGTCGGCGATCCGCTTGCGGATCTCGGCCACGATCACGCCGACAGCGAGGCCAATCGCGACACCGCCCGCGGCTCCCAGGAAGAACCGCATGCTGGCGTCGGCGAGTGAGAAGCTCCCGGCGACGACAGCGGCGACCCCGACCCGGTAGGCCACCAGCGCAGTCGCGTCGTTGAACAGACCCTCGCCCTCGATGCTGCTGACCATGCGTCGCGGCGCGTCCAGCCGGCGCATGATCGTGGCCGCCGCCAACGGGTCGGTCGGCGAGACGATCGCGCCGAGGACGAAGGCGACCTGCCAGGTCATCCCCGGGACCAGTGCGTGTGCGACCCAGGCGACCGACGACATCGTCGCGAGTACGAGCCCGATCGTGCTGAAGGTCAGGGGTCGGATGCTGGCCCGCAGATCGTTGAAGTTCGCCGAGATCGCCGTGGCGTACAGCAGCGGCGGCAAGAAGACGACCAGCACCACGTCGGGATCGAGGTGGACCTCGGGCAGTCCGGGGATGAAGCCGACGAGGGCTCCACCGACGACCAGCACGATCGGGTAGGGGATCGACAGATATCGGGCGAGCGCACTCAGACCCGCCACCGCCACCAGCAACCCGGCGATCAGGACCTCGGCTTCGCCCACGGCCTAAGTCTGCCCATTCGCCGACGAGTGCGCGCGCATGGGCACGGACTCAGTGACTGTGGCGGAAGCCTCCGGCTGGCTGACTGAACCTCCAGCCGGAGCTTCCACCTGCTCTATCGCCGCCGGATCGAGAACGTTACGGGTTGCGTTGGCACTACTACCGTGTGTGATGAGTGCTCGTCAGCCGGGGTTGTCCCGATCGGTAGACGACCACCCGGTCGCCCTCGTCGACCCGATTGAACAGCTTGGCCGCGGCCCGGTAGCTCCGGAGGTTGATGCATCCGTGCGAGCCGCGGCCGTAGCCGTGGACCGCGAACGGCTTCGAGTAGTGCACCGCCTGGCCGCCCGAGAAGAACATCGCGAACGGCATCGGGGTGCCGTAGAGCGACGACACGTGGTGGCGCAGCTTGTCGTACACCTCGAACGCGCCCTCGCGGGTCCGGTGGTCCGGCCTACCGAATCGCGCCGCGAGGGTCATCCGGATCTCGCCGTCGACAACCCAGCGCAGCGTCCTCGTGGTCTTGTCGGCGCACAGCACCCGGCCTCGCTCACAGCGCGGATCGAGCCGAACGGGCTCCGGTGTGAGGGGCCGGGGTGGGCTGTACACCGCCTGCTGGACGTGTACCGGTGATGCAGCAGTCGACGTGCTGGTCGAGTGTCCGATCGCAGTCAGGGTGCAGCCGACGAGACCGATCAGCAGGCACCGCGGCAGGCGTGCCATCCACACCACACTCCGGTCGTAGCGCCGAACCCTCTATCCCTAGTACGTCCCGCGAGGTCGGCCGGGTTGCATGGCTGCGGCCGTACGGCTCACTTCATGATGCGGTAGCGGAGGTGGGTTGCGGTAGGTGTGTCGAGCACGCTGTCGACCTCGAGCTGGAGGTGGTCGGCTCCGAGCAGATCGACCAGCCGCTCGCCGCCGCCGAACAGCACGGGTACGAGGTGGATCCCGATCTGGTCGACCAGGCCGGCCTTGACGAACTGACTCGCGACGTCGGGTCCACCCATCAGGGCGATGTTCTTGTCACCGGCGACCTCGCTGGCCTGCCGAACCGCGCTCTCGAGCCCGTCGGTGACGAAGGTGTAGACGCCGTCCTCGGGCGAGTCGTCCGGCGACTGGTGGGTCACGACGAACACCGGCAGCCGGGCGTCGCCGGTCGGCCCGTCGGCATCCCAGCCGGGCATGGACGTGTCGTAGGTTCGCCGGCCGCAGATGAATGCCCCTGCGCTGTCGACCGCCTCCTCCAGCAGCTTCCGGCTGGCCGGATCGCCGCCCATCGCCCACTCGTGCAGCCGCTCGCCACCCTTGCCGAGCGGCTCCTCGGCCGTCGCTCCACCGGCGATGACGAACCCGTCCAGGGACATGCTGATGTCATAGATCACGTTGCTCATCGGGACTCCTTGGTCGATCACTCGTACTGAATGACCGTCAGCCTGGCGAGCCCGGGTGGCAGAGCGCTGTCAGTCCGCTGAAACTCGACCACGACGTACGACGGGCGGCTGCCGGAACCTGGTCCGGCGGCCGCCCGACACGGGTCGAGGGCCTAGTTGACCAGCAGTGTTCCGATCTTGTCGGCGCTCGACATTGCGTACCAGGGGTTGCCGTCGTCGGCGACGACGATCCCGAACGGCTGACTGCCGCGCACGACCTTGGACTCGGTGACGACGCCGGCGTTGTTGATGCTGGCGATGTTTCCGGCGGTCGTCTGGGTGAACCAGACGGTGCCGTCGGGCGACGCGTCGATGCCTTGCGGTCCGACGTTCGTCCGCGGGAAGAGCGTCACCGTGTTGTCGGCG
>DATFRX010000292.1:0-5249 GCA_035262905.1 Nocardioidaceae bacterium | reverse complement strand
GGGGAGTCCCGTGAGGTGTTCCGCAACCCCGAGCACCCCTACACCCGGGAGCTGCTGCGCTCGACCATCTCGCTGGGGACGACCGGGCTGACCTACATCCCCGGCGCTCCGCCGGACCTCATCACGCCGCCGCCGGGCTGCCTGTTCCATCCGCGCTGTCCGAGCGCCATGGAGGTGTGCTCCACACAGCACCCGGTTCCGCTCCAGCTCGACAGCAGCCAACGCGTCGAGTGCTGGCTGCACGGACCCGAGGACCAGATCCCAGCCGGCGGCCGTGAGCCGAAGGTCATGAGGGAGGAGCTGAGCCTTGCCGACGAAGCCTGAGGCCAAGGGCGCACCGCATCGCGCCGCCCATGCCGAGACGCTGGTGGCCATGCGCGACCTCGAGGTGCACTACGCCCTGCGGGGCGGCACCATGGGGCGCCTGTTCGGCCGTGACGTCGGCACCGTCAAAGCTGTCGACGGCGTCGACCTCGACATCGCCAAGGGCGAGGTGCTCGGCGTGGTCGGGGAGTCCGGAAGCGGCAAGAGCACGCTCGGACGTGCGGTGCTGGGCCTGGCGCCGATCACCGCCGGCAGCATCACCTACGAGGACGACCAGATCCAGGAACTGTCCGGACGGCGGCTGCGCGAGATCCGCCGCGACCTGCAGATGATCTTCCAGGACCCGAGTGCGGCACTGAACCCGGCGATGGACATCGAGACCGCGGTGGGCCACCCGCTCAAGATCCACAGGCTGGCTCGCGGTGCGGAGTTGCACAACCGCGTCGTCGACGTGCTCGAGCGGGTGGGACTCTCGCCTGCTGATCAGTTCCTGAAGAAGTACCCCAGCGACCTGTCCGGCGGCCAGAAGCAGCGAGCGGTCATTGCGCGGTCGCTGATCCTCAGCCCGGTGCTGCTGATCGCGGACGAGCCGATCTCGATGCTCGACATGAGCATTCGGTCGAAGATCCTGCAGCTGCTGCTGGACCTCAAGGCCGAGTTCGACCTGACCTACATCTACATCACGCACGACCTGGCCAGCGCGAAGTTCTTCTGCGACCGGGTGGCGATCATGTACCTCGGGCGGGTCGTGGAGATCGGCAGCACCGAGGAGATCTTCGCCGATCCCAAGCACCCGTACACCAAGTCGCTGGTCGGTGCCATCCCGGACATGGACCCCGACCGGGCCGAGCCGCGCGACCTGCCACGAGGCGAGATCCCCGACGCGGCCAGCCCGCCGCTCGGCTGCTCCTTCCACCCGCGCTGTCCGCAGGCGTTCGACCGGTGCGGCTGGGAGAGCCGCGACCTGCGGACCCTGCTGGAGACCCACTGGACCAAGGTGCCGGAGTCGGACTACGACGCGGAGCGGGCCATCGTCGGCGAGATCGACGACCTCGACGTGCCCAGCTACAGCCCGGTGCTGCCGGCCGGCGAGGGCCATAGCGGCGCCGATGTCGCGCGAGTCCTCGACGCCATCCAGGCCGACGACCCGGACGAGCAGTTCTGGACCGGCGTGCGCAACCGCAAGGTCACCGACAACGGCGTCGAGGTCGACTTCCACGAGGGCGAGGATCCGAAGCTGCGACCGTCCGGCGGCGTCGAAGTGGCCTGCCACCTCTACTGACCGGCTCCCCATGAACACCACGTTCTCGTGGTGTGTGGACACTCTGCACGGCGTCGGCACCATGCGGAGTGTGTGCGGGCCGTGCAGAGTGCGAGGTGCGGGCCGTGCAGTAGCTGCTATTGGCCGGCGACGGTCTCCGGCGCCTTGTCATCCCGCTCCCGGGCCGCCGGGTCCGGCAGCGGTGGCAGCGTGCCGCCCCACTCGGGGCAACGCGACTTGTGGTCGCACCAGTCGCACAGCGCCGACTTCCGCGGCCGCCAGTCGCCGGATGCCATCGCCCGGGCGATCGCATCCCACAAGGCGTTGACCTTGCGCTCGGTCGCCAGCAGATCGGCCTCGTCCGGCTCGTAGCGCAGGATCTCGCCGTTGCCGAGGTAGATCAGCTGCAGCAGGGCCGGGATCACTCCGCGGCTGCGCCAGATCGTCAGCGCGTAGAACTTCATCTGGAACAGCGCCTTGGCCTCGAAGATCTCGAGCGGAGACCGGCCGGTCTTGTAGTCCACGACCCGGATCTGGCCGGCGCGGTTGACGTCGAGCCGGTCGACATAGCCCCGGACGAGGAGCTTGGAGTCGAGGACGTGCTCGACATAGAGCTCACGCTCGGCCGGCTCGAGGCAGCGCGGATCCTCGAGCGCGAAGTAGGTCTCGAGCAGCGAGCGGGCCTCCTCGAGCCAGCCGGCCAGCTGGTCCGGATCGGGGAACAGCTCGGCTGACTCCGGCTCCTCGGCGATCAGCTCGTCCCAGACCGGGCGCAGCAACGCGGCCGCCTCGTCGAGGGTCCGCTCACCGGCCGGCAGGTCGAACAGCCGCTCCAGCACGGCGTGGACCAGGGTGCCGCGGGCGGCCATCGGATCCGGCGTCTCCGGGATCTGGTCGATCACCCGGAACCGATAGAGCAGCGGACATGCCATGAAGTCCGAGGCACGGCTGGGGGACAGGCTGCCCAGCACGTTGACCCCGTCGACCGGAGTACGCGGCGGACCCTCGGTCTCGGGGTCGTGCAGCAACTCCACGGTCATGATGGTGACGTTACGCCAGATGCCCGACACTCCTCGGATAGCGTTGCGGTGTGGCGTCAGATCCCTCCTCGGTGAATAGAGCGCCCGGGACCCTACGGGTGGGACGGGTGTCGGGCGTCGATGTGCTCGTTCACCGGTCGTGGCTGTTCGTGGCCCTGCTGATCGCGTTCCTGCTGGCGCCCCGGATCGACGAGGTCGCGCCGAACCTCGGCGGCGTCCTGGTGTACGTCGCGGGCCTGGCGTTCGCCGTACTCCTCTATCTGTCGGTACTCGCCCACGAGGCTTCGCACGCGCTGATGGCGCAGTTCTTCGGCATGCGGGTGCGGTCGATGACGCTCCACTTCCTCGGTGGCGTGACCGAGATCGAGGGCGAGGCCGAGTCGCCGAAGCGCGAGTTCTGGATCTCCGTCGTCGGGCCGCTGTCGTCGCTGGCGATCGGGTTCACCGCGCTCGGTGCCGCCATCGTCACGCCCGACGGGCTGGTCCGATTCGCGCTGGAGTCGCTGGCAGCGGCCAACCTGGTCGTAGGCGTGCTCAACCTGGTCCCGGGGCTCCCGCTCGACGGTGGCAAGGTGCTGCGCTCGATCGTCTGGGCGGTCACGGGCCGGCCGTTGCTCGCGACGACGGTGTCCGGCTGGGCCGGCCGGGTGGTCGCAGTCCTGGCGCTCGGATACCCGCTACTGCTGCCGGCCGTCTTCGGAGTCCAGCCGACCATCATCGACTTCCTCATCGCGGCGATCATCGCGATGTTCTTGTGGACCGGCGCCAGCCAGGCACTCGTCGTGGCCAAGATCCGGAGCAGGATCCCGATGCTGCGAGCTCGCGAGCTGGCCCGCCGGTCCGTCCAGGTGACCGCCGACGTCCCGCTCTCGGAGGCACTGCGGCAGGCCCGCGAGGCCCAGGCCGGCAGCATCGTCGTCGTGACCGGCAACGATCGACCCATGGGCATCGTCAACGAACCGGCCGTCGCGGCGGCGCCGGAGGACCGACGGGCCTGGATGAGCACCGGGTCGGTGACCACCCGGCTCGAGCCCGGGATGACGCTGCCGGCCGACATCACCGGCGAGACCCTCGTACGCGCGATGCAGGCCCGACCGGCGAGCGAGTACCTCCTGGTCGAGCCGGACGGTTCGATCTTCGGCGTACTCGTCACGGCCGACGTCGACGCGGCGTTCTCGCAGTCTTGAGGTGGCGGCCATGGCAGACGACCCGATCGACCCGAGCCCGGAGTGGTCCGGCGCGCGTCGCGGCCCGCTCGTCGAGGGGGAGTGGGTGCGGCTCACCGACCGCAAGGGCCGCCGGCACAGCGTGCATCTGACGGCCGGCAAGCAGTTCTTCACCAACAAGGGCTCGATCGGCCACGACGACCTGATCGGCCGGCCCGAGGGCATCGTGGTGCTGTCGAGCGGGGGGTCGGACTATCTCGTGTCGCGTCCGCTGCTGCACGAGCACGTCGTCTCGATGCCACGCGGAGCGGCCGTCGTCTATCCGAAGGACGCCGCCCAGATCATCACGATGGCCGACATCTTCCCCGGTGCCAGGGTGGTCGAGGCCGGCGTGGGCTCCGGCGCGCTGACGGCCCATCTGCTGCGCGCCGTCGGACCGTCCGGGATGGTCTCGTCGTACGAGCGGCGCGAGGACTTCGCCGAGATCGCGCAACGTAACGTCACCGAGATCTTCGGCGAGCCCCATCCGGCCTGGCACCTGACGGTCGGCGATCTGAGCTCCTGCCTCACCGACCGCGACGTCGACCGGGCGATCCTCGACATGCTGGCGCCGTGGGAGTGCGTGGACGCCGTGGCCGATGCGCTGGTCGCCGGGGGAGTCCTGTGCGGTTACGTCGCGACGACGACCCAGATGGGCCGCCTGGTCGAGACCCTGCGCACCCACGGCGGGTTCACCGAGCCGCAAGCTTGGGAGTCGCTGATCCGGCCGTGGCACGTCGAGGGCCTCGCGATCCGGCCGGATCACCGGATGGTCGGCCATACCGGGTTCCTCGTGACCGCACGACGGATGGCCCCGGGGGAGCAGGCTCCGCTGCGCAAGCGCCGGCCGGCTCCAGGGGCGTACGGCCCCGACTACACCGGGCCGCGTCCGCCGGGCACCTGACCCCGCCTGCGGTTTTGCGCACTTGTTGTTGGTGCCGAGCCGCCTGCACCCCCAACAAGTGCGCAAAACCGAGGCAGGGGAGTCACCAGTACGCGCCCATGAGCTCGCTGGTCCAGGGCGGCTGACGTACCGGACCTAGCGGGCCAAACTCCGCGTACCAGGGCTTCACGTCGAGTACGGGGCTGCCGGCGAGGGCGTCGAGACCGCGTACTCGCAAAGTCGTGTCGTCGACGTCAAGCAGCAGGCAACGGGAGATGCCGAGATGGTTCGGCCGCATCGGCGAGTGATCGGCGAGGATGCCGACCTTCGGCCAGCGGGAGTTGCCTCGCGGATGACGAGTGCCGACCCGGACCTTCGACGCCCGGTCGAAGGCGTAGAGAACCTCGAGATGCGAGAACTCGTCGAGGCCGACCGTCGCGTCGGCGCCGACGACTTCCGGATCGAGCACGATGCGGGCCTCGACCGCGCCCCAGCCGTCCTCGAAGATCTCGTCGCGGCCGCCTTCGACCACCCCG
>DATFRX010000291.1:0-6370 GCA_035262905.1 Nocardioidaceae bacterium | reverse complement strand
CGGCTCGTCGATCGTGATGTACGACGGCAATCCAGCGGCTCCGGACCTCGGCGAGCTGTGGCGGCTGGCCGGCGTCGTCGACATGACGTACTTCGGCACCAGCGCACCGTTCCTTCTCGCCTGTCGCAAAGCTGGGCTGCGCCCTCCGAGTGTCGCCGACCTGTCGGCACTGCGCGGCGTCGGATCGACCGGCGCTCCACTGCCGCCCGAGGGGTTCCGCTGGGTCTACGACACGGTCAAGTCCGACGTCGTCCTCACCTCGTTCTCCGGCGGCACCGACATGTGCACCGGCTTCCTCGGCGGATCGCCGCTGCTGCCCGTGTACGCCGGGGAGATCGCCGGCCGCTGCCTCGGGTGCAAGGTCGAGGCGTACGACGAGAACGGCAAGTCGGTCGTCGGGCAGCGCGGCGAACTGGTCATCACGGCGCCAATGCCGTCGATGCCGGTGGGCCTCTGGGGTGATTCCGACGGATCGCGCTATCGCGCCGCGTACTTCGAGGAGTTCCCCGGTGTCTGGCGCCACGGCGACTGGCTGACGATCAGCGACATCGGCACCTGTGTCGTGTCCGGCCGCAGCGACGCCACGCTCAACCGTGGCGGCGTACGACTCGGCACGGCGGAGTTCTACTCGGTCGTGGACGGGCTACCCGAGGTCGCCGACAGCCTGGTCGTGCACCTCGAGGACGACGAGGGCGGCGCCGGCCGGCTGCTGCTGTTCGTGGTGCCGGCCAAGGGAGTGGAGCTCGACGACGAGCTGCGGCGCCGCATCGTCGCCGAGCTGCGGTCAAAGCTGTCACCGCGACACGTGCCGGACGAGATGCATCGGGTCGCCGCCCTGCCGTACACGCTGTCTGGCAAGAAGCTCGAGGTGCCGGTCAAGCGCATCCTGCAGGGCGCCTCGGTCGACAACGCCGCCGCCAAGGGAGCACTGGCCAACCCGGAGTCACTGGACGACTTCACCCGCTTCGCCCCCTGACGCAGACGGAAGAATCAGCATTTTTCTGGCGGGAGCCCGGTATCTCACGCCAACTTCGGGGGCGGTACGGAGTGTGTCGCCACCCCGTCCATACCACCGTCACGGATCCTACTTAAGCGACCGCTTAGGTTGCCGTTGACTTCGCTCCAGCCGCGAAGGAGGCTGACTGCACCGACGAACTAGAGGGGCTCAGCATGCAGGTCCCGGCACCTTTCGAGTACGAGCGGGCGAACAGCGTCGACCACGCGATCGCCCTCCTGGAGCAACGCGGCAGCGAGGCCAGGCTGGTGGCGGGCGGTCACAGCCTGCTGCCGATGATGAAACTGCGGCTGGCCAACCTCGAGTACCTCATCGACATCAACGACCTCGGCACCGAGCTCGGCTACCTGAGGATCGAGCCCGACCAGGTCCGGATCGGTGCCCTGACCCGGCATCGCGACCTCCTGGAGTCCGACGAGCTGGCCGCCACGTTCCCGATCTTCCGGGACGCGGAGCGGGTGATCGCCGACCCGGTCGTACGCAATCGCGGCACCCTCGGCGGCAGCCTGTGCCAGGCGGACCCGTCCGAGGACCTCTCGGCGGTCTGTACGACGCTCAACGCCAGCTGCGTCATCCGCAGCAGCGACGGCGAGCGGGTCGTGTCGATGGAGGAGTTCTATCGCGGGCCCTACGAGACCGCCGTCGAGGACGGTCAGATCCTCACCGAGGTGCGGATCCCGGTGCGACCCGGCGGTTCGAGCGCGTACGAGAAGGTCGAGCGCCGTGCGGGTGACTGGGCGATCTGCTCGGCCGGCGCCGCCGTCTGGATGGACGACGGCCAGATCACCGACGCCCGCGTGGGCCTGGCTGCCGTCGGACCCAACACGACCGGCATCCCGGCCATCTCCGAGGTACTGCGGGGGCAGCGGCCGTCGGACGACCTCTACGCGCAGGCCGGGGCGATCGCCGCGGAGCACTGCTCACCGGCCACCGACATGCGCGGTAGCGCCGACTACAAACGTCATCTGGCCGACGAGCTCACCCAGCGGGCACTGCGCCGGTCGGTCGCCCGGATCACCGGAGAGGAAGCCTGACATGCAGGTCACATTGACCGTCAACGGCGACGAGGTCACCGCCGACATCGAGGCCCGGCTGCTGCTGGTGCACTTCCTTCGCGACCACCTCGGACTCACCGGCACCCACTGGGGATGCGACACGAGCAACTGCGGCACCTGCGTGGTGTGGCTCGACGGCGAGCCGGTGAAGTCGTGCACCGTGCTGACCGCGATGGCCGGCGGCCACGAGGTACGCACCGTCGAGGATCTCGAACAAGGCGGCGAGCTCGACCCGATCCAGCAGGGTTTCATGCAGTGTCACGGACTGCAGTGCGGCTTCTGCACCCCGGGCATGATGATGACCACCCGGGCGCTGCTCGACCGCAATCCGGACCCCTCCGAGGGAGAGATCCGGGAAGCGATCTCGGGCCAGATCTGCCGGTGCACCGGCTACAGCACGATCGTCCGCTCGGTGCAGTGGGCGGCCAGCCATGACGGCGACCGCGACAGCGCCGTAGCGGCAGGGAGCACGTCATGACCGTCACCGAACCCAAGCCCGCACCCGAGTTCGTCGACAACGACCAGAAGCCGGTCGGCCACGGCCGGATGCTGCGCAAGGAGGACCCGCGGTTCGTTCGCGGCCTCGGCAGGTATGTCGACGACATCCAGCTGCCCGGCATGCTCCACCTGGCCATCCTGCGCTCGCCGCTGGCGCACGCGCGCATCGTCAGCATCGACACGACCGCCGCCGAGGCACATCCGAAGGTGAAGGCCGTCGTCACCGGTGCCGCGCTGGCCGAGCAGAACCTGGCCTGGATGCCGACCCTGTCCAACGACGTCCAGGCGGTGCTCGCCACCGACAAGGTGCGCTTCCAGGGTCAGGAGGTGGCGTTCGTCGTCGCCGAGGACCGCTACTCCGCCCGCGATGCGCTCGAGCTGATCGACGTCGAGTACGAGCCGCTCGACCCGGTCATCGACGTCCGCCGGGCGCTGGCCGAGGACGCGCCGGTGATCCGGGACGACCTCGAGGGCAAGACCGACAACCACTGCTTCGACTGGGAGACCGGCGACGCGGCAGCGACCGACGCGGTATTCGACTCGGCCGACGTCGTCGTGAGCGAGGACATCGTCTATCCACGCGTACACCCGGCCCCGATGGAGACCTGCGGCTGCGTCGCCGACTTCGAGCGGGTCGACGGCAAGCTCACGCTGTGGTGCACGAGCCAGGCGCCGCACGCGCACCGCACCGTCTACGCGCTCGTCGCCGGGCTCCCCGAGCACAAGATCCGGATCATCGCGCCGGACATCGGCGGCGGCTTCGGCAACAAGGTCCCGATCTATCCCGGGTACGTCTGCTCGATCGTCGCCTCGCTGGTCACCGGCAAGCCCGTCAAGTGGATGGAGGACCGCACCGAGAACCTGGTGAGCACCGGCTTCGCCCGCGACTACGTGATGCGCGGCGAGATCGCGGCCACCAAGGACGGCAAGATCCTCGCCATCCGGACCAACGTGCTTGCCGACCACGGCGCCTTCAACGGCACCGCGGCACCGATCAAGTACCCCGCCGGGTTCTTCGGCGTCTTCACCGGCAGCTACGACCTGCAGGCGGCCTACTGCAAGATGACCGCCGTCTACACCAACAAGGCACCGGGCGGCGTCGCGTACGCATGCTCGTTCCGGATCACCGAGGCGGTCTATCTCGTCGAACGGATCGTCGACTGTCTCGCCTATCAGCTCGACATGGACCCGGCCGAGCTGCGGATGCGCAACCTGCTCAAACCGGAGCAGTTCCCCTACGAGACGAAGACCGGCTGGGTCTACGACTCGGGCAACTACGAACCCGCACTGCGGCAGGCGATGGAGCTGGTCGGCTACGACGACCTGCGTCGGGAGCAGGCGGACAAGCGCGAGCGGGGCGAGCTGATGGGCATCGGCGTCTCGTTCTTCACCGAGGCGGTCGGCGCCGGCCCGCGCAAGGACATGGACATCCTCGGCCTCGGCATGGCCGACGGCTGTGAGCTGCGGGTCCATCCGACCGGCAAGGCCGTCGTACGGCTGTCGGTCAAGACCCAGGGACAGGGGCACGAGACGACGTACGCACAGATCGTCGCCGAGGAGATCGGGATCCCACCGGCCGACATCGAGGTCGTCCACGGCGACACCGACAACACCCCGTTCGGACTCGGCACGTACGGCAGCCGCTCGACACCGGTGTCCGGCGCGGCGGCGGCTCTGGTCGCCCGCAAGGTTCGCGACAAGGCGAAGATCATCGCGTCGGGCATGCTCGAGGTGTCGGTGGCCGACCTGGAGTGGGTCAAGGGCTCGTTCCAGGTCAAGGGCGACCCGACCAGCAGCGTCACGATCCAGGACATCGCGATGCGGGCCCACGGCGCGGGCGATCTGCCCGAGGGAGTCGAGGGCGCACTCGAGGCGCAGATCTGCTACAACCCGTCGAACCTGACCTACCCGTTCGGCGCGTACATCTGCGTCGTCGACGTCGACTCCGGCACCGGGCACGTGACGGTGCGCCGGTTCGTCGCGGTCGACGACTGCGGCACCCGGATCAACCCGATGATCATCGAGGGCCAGGTGCACGGCGGCCTGACCGACGGGGTCGGCATGGCCCTGATGGAGATCATCGCGTTCGACGAGGACGGCAACTGCCTGAGCAGCTCGCTGATGGACTACCTGATCCCGACCGCACTGGAGGTGCCCGACTGGGAGACCGGGCACACCGTCACGCCGTCGCCGCACCACCCGATCGGCGCCAAGGGGATCGGCGAGTCCGCCACCGTCGGGTCGCCGCCCGCCCTGGTCAACGCGGTCGTCGACGCCCTCAAGCCGTTCGGGATCCGGCACGCCGACATGCCGCTGACACCGTCCCGGGTGTGGGACGCCATGCAGGGCCGACCAACACCGCCGATCTAGGCTTGAACCGTGACTCAACCGATGGCCGCCCGGATCACCGAGCTCACCGCCAAGCGGGTGCCGTTCGTCCACGCGACCGTGGTCCGAGCGCAGTTCCCGACGTCGGCGCAGGCCGGTGACCAGGCCATCGTGCTCGCCGACGGCTCGGTCGAGGGGTTCGTCGGCGGTCACTGCGCGGTCGGCTCCGTGCGGTCCGCGGCGCTGGCCGCCCTCGACGACGGCGAGTCCGTACTGCTTCGGGTGCTGCCTGAGGACGGCCCGGACTATCCGGAGTCGCCGGGCTCCCAGGTGGTCGTCAATCCCTGTCTCTCGGGGGGCGCCTTGGAGATCTTCCTGGAGCCCAGCTTGCCTGCACCACTGCTGCATCTCGTCGGGACCACGCCGATCACCGACTCGCTCGCCGCTATGGCCGGTCCGCTCGGCTTCGTCGTCGAGCGAGCCGAGGACGAGCGTCCGCCGGACGGCGCGGTCGCGGTCATCGTGGCAACTCATGGCGGCGCCGAAGCCACGGCGATTCGTGCTGCCCTCGATTCCGGCGTCGACTTCGTCGGGCTGGTCGCCGGACGCCGCCGCAGTGTCGCGGTGCTCGACGAGATGCAGTTGGCCGAGGACGAGCGCAAGCGGATCCGGACCCATGTCGGTCTCGACATCGGAGCGCGTACGTCAGCCGAGATCGCCTTGTCGATCATGGCCGAGCTGGTCCAGGCGATCCGGCGCGACGGCCTGGTGGCTCCGGAGGTCGACACCACCCGTACCGTCGCCCAGCCGGCCCGAGTCGACGAGGTGGTCGACCCGGTGTGCGGCATGACCGTGAAGCCCGGGCCGGACACCCCGCATCTGACCGTCGACGGACAGGACGTCTGGTTCTGCGGCACCGGTTGCCGCGACCACTACGCCGGCACGGCGGTGCACTAGGCCGTGGTCGACGAGCCGTACTTCAGCGACGCCGTCGAGGTCCGGACCCGGCTCGACGAGGTCGACTACCTGGTCGACGAGGGCATGGCCACCGCGCTCTACCTCGCCCTGACGCTGGGGCAGCCGCTGCTGCTCGAGGGCGAGCCCGGTGTCGGCAAGACGACGGCCGCCAAGGCGCTGGCGCGGGCGCTCGCCGCCCCGCTCGTGCGGCTGCAGTGCTACGAGGGACTGGCGGTCAGCGAGGCACTGTACGAGTGGAACTACCAGCGGCAACTGCTCGCGATCCGGCTGGCGGAGTCACGGCACGAGCGGCTGTCCGAGGCCGACCTGTTCACCGAGGAGTTCCTGCAGGAGCGGCCCATCCTGCGCGCGGTCCGGCATCGCGGTCCGGTCCCGCCGGTGCTGCTGATCGACGAGATCGACCGGGCCGACGACGAGTTCGAGGCGTTGCTGCTCGAGTTCCTCGGCGAGGCGTCGGTGACGGTGCCCGAGCTCGGCACGTTCGTCGCGGAGCAGC
>DATFRX010000290.1:0-10155 GCA_035262905.1 Nocardioidaceae bacterium | reverse complement strand
GAGCTGCGACGAGGTGACCACGCCGACATGGGCTGACCGACTGGCTCGCGATCGGACGGCCCGGGGCATGTCGCAACGCGAAGCAGCCGAGCGTCTGGTGCTACACGCAGATGAGTCGCTGCCAGGGCTCGATTCCGTGCGGCGTACTTCGGCGACGAGTCCAACCAGCGACAGCCGATGCTGCTGTCCGAGGATGCGACGGTCGACCTGGTGAGCCGGCTTCGCGCCTCGAAGATCGACGACGCGACCATCGAGGCGATGGCGCTGCATGTCGATGGGCTGTGCTCGGCGTACGGCAGCGAGGACCGTGATCGGCTGCGTGCCGACGCCCAGGAGTGGCTCGTACGCCTTGGTGACACGCTCGCTTCGCAGCTCAGCTACGCCCAGCATCGGCAGGTGCTCGAGCTGGCCGGCTGGCTCGCGCTGTTGACCTCGTGCCTGTGTTGGGATGGGTCCGATGCGTCCGGCGCCGAGCAGGCCCGACGCTCCGCGATCGCGCTCGGCACCGACATCGCGCATCCCGACATCCTCGGCTGGGCGGCTGAGATCAAGGCCTGGATGTCGCTCACGACCGGGAACCTGACCGGCGTCGTGAGCGCTGCCCGCGAAGGTCTCTCGGTGACGGCCGAGCGCCCGGCCGCAGTCCAGCTGTATGCCCAGCAGGCGAAGGGCTGGGCTCGCATGGGCGACAAGACGCGAGCACATCTCGCGCTCAACCAGGCTCGCGAGCTGCTGGCAGCGCTGTCGGTTCCGGCCAATCCCCGCAACCACTTCGAGGTCGATCCGGTCAAGGTCGACTTCTATGCGATGGACGTGTGGCGCCTGCTCGGCGAGGACGCGTTGGCGGCTTCGGCGGCCCAGACCATCCGTCGTACGTCGACGTCGTCGGGCGGCAAGCCGCTGTCGCCGATGCGGCTGGCCGAGGCGCAGATCACCGACGCCACGATTCTCGCTCGCAACGGCGACCTCGGCGGTGCGCTCAGCCTCGCGGAGGACGCACTGAGTGGCGATCGCAGGTCGCTGCCGTCGCTGTTGATGGTCGGATCGGAGTTCGCCGGCGAGTTGAGCCGCGTCGACCCGCACAGCGGTGTGGCCGCGGACTATCGCGCCCACCTCGCCGATCTGGCCGCGAACGACGAGCCGTAACGAATCCGGCCCGGGACGTATCCTTGGGGCCCCTTCGCGCCTCCTAGTCAAAGCCCATCGTTGTCGCCTGACCGACCCCGGAGGCCGATCTGTGAGCAAACCCGCCATCCTGACCGTTGACGACGACCCCAGGGTGTCGGCGGCCATCTCCCGGGATCTGAGGAACCGCTACGGCTCCGACTACCGCGTCGTACCGGTGACGTCGGGGGAGGAGGCGCTCGGCGTACTGACGACGCTCGCCCTGCGGGGGCAGCCGGTGGCGATGATCGCCTCGGACCAGCGGATGCCCGAAATGACCGGGATCCAAATGCTGGAACGGGCGCGTACGCAGGCTCCGGAGGCCAAGCAGTTGCTGCTCACGGCGTACGCCGACACCGAGGTTGCGATCAGGGCGATCAACGAGATCGGGCTCGACTACTACCTGCTCAAGCCGTGGGACCCGCCAGATGAGCGGCTCTACCCCGTGGTGGATGACCTGCTCGAGGAGTGGCGTGGGGCGCATCCGGACGAGACTTCCGATCTCCGGGTGATCGGCCATCGCTGGTCGGATCGCAGCCACGAGATCAAGACGTTCCTCGCCCGCAATCACGTGCCGTATCGCTGGTACGACATCGAGCGCGACGCCGACGAGGCGCAGCGGCTGACCGGGCTGGCCCAGGCGGACCTCGATGACCTGCCGCTGGTTCTCGTACCCGATGGCGAGCCGCTGCTGTCGCCGTCGGCTCTCGATGTCGCCGATGCGCTGGGTCTCCACACCAGGGCGGAACAGCCGCTGTACGACGTGTGCATCGTGGGCGCAGGTCCGGCCGGCCTGGCGGCTGCCGTGTACGCCGCGTCCGAAGGCCTGAGCACGGTCATCGTCGAGCGGCAGGCGCCTGGCGGACAGGCCGGTCAGAGCGCGGCGATCGAGAACTATCTCGGATTCCCCAAGGGGCTGAGTGGGGCCGACCTGACGCATCGGGCCGTGACGCAGGCGTCGCGGTTCGGAGCCGAGATGGTGCTCGCTCGCGACGTCGTGGGACTCCAGACCCGCGGACCGGTACGCGCCGTGGTGCTCGACGGTGCCGGCGACCTGGAATCCAGGGCGGTCATCGTCGCGACCGGGGTGTCCTACCGACGCCTCGACGCCGACGGGGTCGATGAGCTCACCGGTCGAGGCGTCTACTACGGAGCCGATGCGCGGGACGCGAGCCAGTGCGAGGGCGACGACGTCTACATCGTCGGCGCCGCCAACTCGGCCGGCCAGGCGGCGCTCAACATCGCCAAGTACGCCCGGCGCGTGGTGCTGATCGTGCGCAGCGACACGCTGGAGCGCACCATGTCGCGCTACCTCATCGAGCGGATCGAGCAGCACGAGAGGATCCAGGTCCGCTTCCACAGTGAGGTGGTGGCCTGCCGCGGCGACGGGCACCTGGAGGAGCTCACGATCGTGAACAAGTGCGCCGAGGTCGAGGAGCGAGTACGGACCAGCTGGCTGTTCGCGTTCATCGGCGCGTCGCCGCGTACTGAGTGGCTCGGCTCCGAGGTCGTACGTGACGGGCGGGGCTATGTCGTGACGGGTGGCGACCTGCAACATCCCGCGCACACGGGGGGTTGGCCGCTGCCCCGGTCGCCGTACGTGCTCGAGACGAGTGTGCCCGGCGTGTTCGCGGCCGGCGATGTACGGCTCGACTCGATGAAGCGGGTCGCGTCGGCCGTCGGCGAGGGCGCGATGTCGGTCTACCTGGTCCACCGCTACCTGGCGACGATCTGATGCGTGTCGACGATCTACGCGACCTGAGCCTGTTCAACGGGCTGACCGACGAGCAGCTCGCCGATCTGATCGCGGTCGGCGACGAGATACGCGTCGAACCTGGCGTCGAGCTGTTCCGCGAGGGCGATCACGCCGACTACTGGTGGGTGCTCGTCAGCGGGGCGATCGAGCTGATGCGACGCGTCGGCCGTGAGACCACGGTGGTGGGCCGGCTGGACGTGCCCGGTCGATGGGCCGGGGGCTTCCGCGCCTGGGACGAGCACGGCGTCTACCTGGCGACCGGGCGCGGTGTGGCCGAAGGAAATGTGCTCCGGGTGCGGTCCACGGCCCTGCGATTGCTGACCGATGCCTGGTTCCCCTTCGGCGGGCACATCGTCCAGGGCGTGTTCGGTACGGCGCGCAACATCGAGTCGACGGTGCGGCAGCGCGAGTCGCTGGTCACTCTCGGCACGCTGGCGGCCGGTCTCGCGCACGAGCTGAACAACCCGGCGGCCGCCGCCACCCGGTCCGCCGATGCGCTCGACGACGTCTG
Organism: Nocardioidaceae bacterium; assembly: GCA_035262905.1. Classification (GTDB taxonomy): domain Bacteria; phylum Actinomycetota; class Actinomycetes; order Propionibacteriales; family Nocardioidaceae; genus DATFRX01. Next base: position 6,724 of record DATFRX010000290.1, on the reverse strand, counting down.
CGAGACCCTGATCGGGTCGTTCGCGCGGCTGTCCTCGGGTGTCCTCTCGCCGCAGCAGGTCGGTGCGCTCGACCTGCTGCGCCGCGAGATCGAGCCGCGGCCCAAGGTGCTCGATGCGCTCACTGCAGCGGACCGAGAGGACGAGCTGTCGACCTGGCTGACCGGCCACGGCGTCGAGCGCGACTGGGTCATCGCCCCGCCGCTGGTCGCCGCCGGCGTCGACATCGCCTGGTGCGAGCGAGTCGCCGAGGTGCTGGACAGTTCCTCTCTCGGACCCGGTCTGGAGTGGGTCGCGAGCACGTACTCCGCCAAGACGCTGCTGGTCGAGGTACAGGAGTCGACCCGGCACGTCTCCGAGCTCGTCGACGCCGTTCGGTCGTACTCCCAGATGGATCGCGCCTCGATGCAGTCCATCGACGTCACCGACGGCATGGAGAGCACGCTCGTGATGCTGGGACACCGGCTGCGTCAGGGGATCGGCGTCGTACGCGACTACGGCGACGACGTGCCGCAGATCGAGGCGTACCCCGGCGAGCTCAACCAGGTGTGGACGAACCTGATCGACAATGCCGTCGACGCCATGGACGGCAGCGGGACGCTCCGCCTCTCGACGCGCGCCGAAGCCGACGGCATCGTCGTCGAGATCGCCGACACCGGCCCTGGGATGGACCCGGAGGTCGCGGCGCGGGCGTTCGAGGCGTTCTACACGACCAAGGACGTCGGCAAGGGCACCGGACTCGGACTCGACATCGCTCGGCGGATCGTCGAGGACCGGCACGGCGGCAAGCTCGTCATCGACTCGCATCCCGGCGAGACGATCCTGCGCGTCCACCTCCCGCTCCGCGCACGGTCATCCTGACTGGGTACAGAGCGGCTCAGCCGGCACGCTTTGCTGCGGCCAGGGCGGTCGCCGTGGTCGGAGCCAGTGGCAGGTCGGGCAGCAGCATGGCGTTGACGATGTGGTACGCGTCGGGCTTGCCGCTCCAGGTCCGCGTCGACACCCGAAGGTCGTCGTCGAGCTCGTGATGCCAGCTGCCGGCCGACCGGTCCACGAAGTGCTGGTCGATGGCCTTCCACCAGCCGTCCGCCTCCTCTGCACCGACGGCGTCGCCGGTCCGCCGGGCGAGTGCGTCGGCGGCCGCGACCGCCTCGGCGACGACCCAGTGGAAGCGTTCGCGGACGACCGGGCGGCCGTCCCAGTCGGTGGTGTAGACCAGCGTGCCGTCAGAGTCGGGAGTGCCGTCGCGAGCCGCGGTGGTGAACAGGGCGGTCGCCGCCTCGAGCATCCACTCCGGCGGCTCGTCGAGACTGGCTTCGAGAGTCAGCAGCAGTCGCGCCCACTCGAACCCGTGGCCGGGTGTGGCGCCGTACGGCCGGAACGGGTCGGCCGGCCGATCGGCGTGGTAGTCGAGGTCGATCCGCCAGTCCGCGTCGAAATGCTCGGGGATCCGCCAGCCGTTGTGCCGAGCGGTGTCGTTGATCAGGTGATCGCAGATCGACAGAGCGCGACGGCGCCAGATCGGGTCGCCGGTCACGTCGGCAGCCGAGTGGTAGGCCTCGACGGTGTGCATGTTGCTGTTCGCCCCGCGGTACGGCTCGAGCCCAGTCCAGTCGGCACTCCACGACTCTCGGCAGCGGCCCGCCGCGTCGTCCCAGAAGCGATCGGCATGCGTCTCCAGCGCCTCGGCGAGCAGGCTGTCGGCCCCGGGGACACCGGCCACCTGAGCAGCCGAGCCGGCCAGCACGACGAAGGCGTGTTCGTAGCAGCCCTTGGTCCGGTCGATCGGGATGCCGTCGGGCCGGACCGACCGATGCCAGCCGCCGTGGACTCGATCGGCGAACAGCTCATGCAGACTCCGTACGCCGTGGTTGGCCAGCGGGTGCACTCGGCCCTCGAGCAGCGACGCGAGCGAGAACACGTACGTCATCCGGGCGTTGATCCACAGCTCGAGCTCGCGGCTCGGATCGACGTCGCCGACCGCGTCGAGCCAGCCGAAGCCGCCGTCGGGGAGCGCCGATCGGGCCGCGAACCGGAGCACCGCATCGCACTGCTCGGCTCGCCAGGTCCGCCCACCCGGTGCTGCCGGGGCGATCCGCACGGTCATGCTGTATCGAATCGCATGCTCGACTTCGCCGCAGCCGTGGATCGGCCCAGCAGTCGACTCTGGTCACGAAGTTGCCGCTGCGGAGTCGATCCACCGCCGACCGTGGTCGAGTTCGGGCGAGGCTACGGCAGGGTCAGGATCTCGGCGCTGGTGTCGGTGACGACGATGGTGTGCTCGAACTGGGCGCAGCGCGACTTGTCCTTGGTGGTCACGGTCCAGTTGTCCGGCCACATGTCCCACTCGTGGGTCCCGAGGGTCAGCATCGGCTCCACCGTGAACGTCATGCCCGGCTCGATCAGGTCGTCGAAGTGCTCGGTGTCGAAGTGCGGGATGATCAGGCCCGAGTGGAACCACTCGCCGATCCCGTGCCCGGTGAACTCGCGTACGACGCCGTAGCCGAACCGCTTGGCGTACGACTCGATCACCCGGCCCACGATGTTGACCCGTCGGCCCGGCCGGACCGCCTTGATGCCGCGCAGGGTGGCCTCGTGGGTACGTTCGACCAGCAGGCGGCTGGCCTCGTCGACGTCGCCGACCAGGTAGGTCTTGTTGGTGTCGCCGTGTACGCCGTTGATGAAGGCCGTGATGTCGACGTTGACGATGTCACCGTCCTGCAGGGGCCGGGCGTCCGGGATGCCGTGGCAGATGACCTCGTTGACGCTCGTACACAGCGACTTCGGGAAGCCCTTGTAGCCCAGCGTCGACGGGTAGGCACCGTGGTCGATCAGGAACTCGTGTCCGACCCGGTCCAGCTCGTCGGTCGGGACGCCCGGCGCGATTGCGGTCTCGATCGCATCCAACGCCTGCGCTGCGATCCGGCCGGCGACCCGCATCCGTTCGATCATCTCGGCGTCCTTGACCTCCGAACCCCGGAACGGGGCCGGCTGCGGCCGGTCGACATACTCCGGACGCGGGATCGAGTCCGGTACCGGCCGACGCGGCGAGATGGCGGCTGGGGCGAGAACGGTCACGCACGTGAGTTTAGATGGCGGGGCAACCGGGCAATGTCGGTCGTACAGTGAAGGTGTCCGGACCGTGGAGGCTGCGATGAGCGATCGCTACTACTACTGCCTCGTGCACCACACCGTCGAGCACGAGACCGGCTGCCCCGGCCGGGACCGGCTCGGGCCGTACCCGACCGAGGCCGAGGCCGCTCGCGCGCTCGAGAAGGTCCAGGAGCGCAACGAGGCCTGGGACAACGATCCCCGCTGGAACGACGACCTCGACTGAGCGCCGGCGGGGCGCCGTCCGGGCTGCCTGGCAGGATCGGCGCATGACGAGCGTGACGGACCTGACGGTCGGGGTGATCGGTGGCACCGGCCCGCAGGGCAAGGGACTGGCCCGGTATTGGTCGGCCGCCGGCGTCCATGTCGCGATCGGCTCCCGCGACGCCGATCGGGCCGCATCAGTCGCCGCCGAGCTCGAGGGCGATGTCACCGGCGCGACCAATGCCGACGTGGCCGCCGCGTCGGACCTGGTCGTCGTGACCGTGCCATGGGCCGGCCATGCCGACACGGTCGAGTCGCTGGCGCCGTACGTCGACGGCAAGATCGTCGTGGACTGCGTCAACCCGCTCGGCTTCGACAACCGCGGCCCCTATCCCTTGCGGGTCGAGGCGGGGAGTGCTGCCGAGCAGGCCCAGGCACTGCTGCCGGAGGCGACCGTGATCGCGGCGTTCCACCATGTCTCGGCGGTCCTGCTGGCCGATCCGGAGGTCGCGTCGTTCGAGCTCGACGTGCTGGTGCTCGGTGAGGTACGCGAGGCGGTCGGCACCGTGATCGAACTGGTCGACGTCATCCCCGGCATGCGGGGCATCTACGGCGGACGGCTGCGCAACGCTGGTCAGGTCGAGGCGCTGACCGCCAACCTGATCGCGATCAACCGGCGCTACAAGGTGCACGCCGGCATCCGGATCACCGACGTCTGATCATGTCGCAGCGGGTCGTGTCATTGGTGCCGTCGCTGACCGAGGCGATCGCGGTCACGTGCCCGGGCGTACTCGTGGGCGCGACCGACTGGTGCACCCACCCGGCCGACCTGGTGGTCACTCGACTGCGAGGGACCAAGAACCCCGATCTCGACGGAGTACGGGCGCTGCGACCCGACCTGGTCGTCGTCAACCGCGAGGAGAACCGGCCCGACGACATCGACGCGCTGCGTACTGCCCTCGGCGCCGATCGAGTGTGGATCACCGATCCCGAGACGGTGCCGGCTGCGCTCGATCAGCTCCGGAAACTGCTGGGCCGACTCGGCGCGCGCCGGATCGACTGGCTCGACGCCGCCGAGACGGAGTGGCGCGCGCCGTGGACCGGCGATCGGCGTACCGCGTTGGTTCCGATCTGGCGCCGCCCCTGGATGGCGCTCGGGCGCGACACGTTCGCCGGTGACCTGCTGAGTCGGCTCGGGGTCGACCACTGCTTCGCGTCGGATGCCGAGCGCTATCCCCGGTTCGATGTTGAGTCGGTGCCGCCGGTTGACCTTGTCGTGTTGCCGGACGAGCCGTACGCCTTCGCGGCCGACGACGGTCCTGAGGCGTTCCCGGGGCACCGGTGCGCGCTCGTGTCGGGCCGGCATCTGACCTGGTACGGCCCCTCGCTCGCCGAGGCGCGTGAGATTCTGCTCCGGCAACTGGCAGGATCGGCGCATGAGCAGTAGCGAACTGTTGGCCGACGGCTTCGGTCGGATCCGCGAGCGGGTCCACGCTGTCGTCGACGCCATGACGGCTGACCAACTCGCCTATCGGGCCGACCCGGAGGCGAACTCCATCGGCTGGCTCGTGTGGCATCTGACCCGGGTCCAGGACGACCACATCGCCGATGCGGCCGGCACCGACCAGGTGTGGCTGGCGGGTGGTTGGCAGGAGCGATTCGGGTTGCCGCTCGATCCGCATGCGACCGGCTACGCCCACACGGCCGAGGAGGTCGCCGCGGTCCGGGTCGCGTCGCACGAGTTGCTGACCGGCTATCACGACGAGGTCTACCAGGCGACGATCGACTTCGTGGCCGGGCTCGGCGACGGCGACTTCGCTCGGGTCGTCGACGAGTCGTGGGATCCGCCCGTGACGCTCGGCGTGCGGCTGATCAGCGTGCTGTCCGACGACCTGCAGCACGTCGGCCAGGCGGCGTTCGTACGAGGGCTGATCGACCGGCAGTAGCCGCTGGCGTACCACGTTCTCGTGGTGTGTACGCGCTCCGCATGGCGTCGACACCGTGCAGAGCGTGCACGTACCACGAGAACATGGTGTCCGTAGGACGCTCAGCGCCGACGTCAGTGGAACGTGTGCTCCTCACCGGGGAATGTCCCGTCGGCGACTTCGGCCGCGTACGTCTCGGCTGCGCGGCGCAGCTCGCCATGCAGATCGGCGTACCGCTTCACGAATCGTGGCACCCGCCCGGTCCGAAGCCCCGCCATGTCCTGCCACACGAGCACCTGCGCATCGCACTCCGGCCCGGCGCCGATGCCGATGGTCGGGATCGCGAGCCGCTTGGTGATCTCGGCGGCGACCTCGCCCGGCACCATCTCCATCACGAGCGCGAACGCGCCGGCCGCCTCGAGCGCCTGGGCGGACTCGATCAGCGCGTCGCCGGTCTCGCCGCGTCCCTGCACCCGGTAGCCGCCGAGATTGTGCTCCGACTGCGGGGTGAACCCGATGTGCGCCATGACCGGGATGCCGCCGTCGGTCATCAGCTGCACCTGCGGCACCATCGCGAGCCCGCCTTCGAGCTTCACCGCATGCGCGTTGGCTTCCTTCATGAACCGGACCGACGTGTGGTACGCCTGCTCCGGACTCGCCTGGTAGGACCCGAACGGCAGGTCCGCGACGACGAGAGCCCGATGCACCGAGCGCGTGACGGCGCGTACGAGCGGGATCAGCTCGTCGACGGTGACCGGCAGCGAGGTCTCGTTTCCGTACACGTTGTTGGAGGCGGAGTCACCGACGAGGAGTACCGGGATGCCGGCCTCGTCGAAGGTCGCCGCGGCGTACTGCTCGTACGCGGTCAGCATCGCCCACTTCTCGCCGCGCTCCTTCATCTGGCGCAGGTGATGGGTCCGGATGCGTTTGATCGCCGCCGATTCGGAGGCTGAGGTCGAGGGCCCGGAGCCGTACGGTGCCTGTTCTTCGCTCATGGCTGACGTCCTTGTCACTCTCGAGGCTCCCCAATGGAGTCCCCGGATGCCCTCAGATTCGCATGCCCGCTTCGCGATCGGCAGTCCCCGACGGTGTCTCGTCCGTCACGCCGCGCGGGCGTCAGAGGTGTTCGCGCCAGGTGTTGGTGATCGGAACCCGGCGGTCGCGGCCGAAGTTGCGACCCGAGATCTTCGGCCCCGGCGGATACTGCCGCCGCTTGTACTCCGCGCGGTCGACCATCCCGATCACCCGCTCGACCAGCTCCGGATCGAAGCCGTGCGCGACCAGCTCGGTCGAGCCGTGATCCTGTTCGACGTAGTCATCGAGTACGTCGTCGAGCAGGTCATACGGCGGGAGTGAGTCGGTGTCGACCTGCCCCGGCGCCAGTTCCGCTGATGGCGGTTTGGCGATCGCGTGCTCCGGGATCGGCGGCGGCTCGCCACGACGCTTCGCCTCGGCGTTGCGCCACTTCGCGAGCTCCCACACCATC
>DATFRX010000289.1:0-7512 GCA_035262905.1 Nocardioidaceae bacterium | reverse complement strand
GACGCTGATCATCGGAAACCTGGCTCCGGTCGCGGCCGTCCTCGTCAACCGGGTCGACCGGCCGTTGCTCCTGCTCTGCGCGGTGTTTCTCACCATGGGCATCGGCATCGGGATCGCCAACGTCCACGGGGTGAGTCTGCGCCAGACGGCCGTGTCTGCCGATCTGCGCGGCCGCGTAAACGCGGCGTACCGGATGATTTCATGGGGCGCGATCCCTGTCGGTGCGGGCCTCGGCGGGCTGATCGCCACGCGCGCTGGCCCCTACCCGGCACTGGTCGTCGGCGCGATCGGAGTGGCGTGCGCGTCGCTGTGGGTCGCCTTCTCGGCGGTGCCACGCCTGGCGACCATCGACATCGGCTGACCGTCCGCCCCCGGCTCCGTCCAGCGCCGAGTGTTGGTGCGAGACTGCAGTCTTGGCGGAGTGTTGGCGCGAAGTTGCACCGACACTCGGGGCTCGGGGACGAAGGGTGGGGCAGATGAGACGTACCACGGCGGCGCTGACGACTGCCTGGACGATGGCGATCGCGACGCTCGCGGCATGCAGCGGTGACTCCGACGACACCGATGCGGCGGCCGCGCCGATCGACACGCTGGCCGAGGCGTGGTCGGCCGACGACGTGGACGCGTTCGGGTCGGCGACGGATGCGGCCGGGCCGGCCAGCAAGGCGTTCACCGACATGAACGACGAGCTGCTGGTCTCGAAGGCCCAGGTCAGCCCGTCCGGCGAGCCCGAGTGCACCGACCAGGGCTGCACCCAGACGCTGACCGTCACCGCGACCCTGGACGGGCTCGGCGATTGGACCTACGACACCCAGGTCGCCACGGTCGAGTCCGGCGACGACTGGGCCGTGCACTGGGAGCCAGCTGTCCTGCATCCGAAGCTGACCGAGAAGACCGCGTTCGAGCGCATCCGCAACGTGCCGCAGCGGGCGCCGATCCTGGACCGTCGCGGCCAGCAGCTCACGTCCTACCGAGCGGTCTATCGGATCGGCGTGGTGCCCGGGAAGGCCAAGCCCAGCAGCTATCCGGCACTGGCCGACCTGCTCGGCGTCGACGGTGACGACCTGCAGAAGCGGGCGGACGCGGCCGAGCCGGACTGGTTCGTCGACGTGATCACGCTACGCAAGTCCGACTACCAGCCGGTGCGCGACCGGCTGCTCAAGATCCCGGGCGTCGCGGTCGATCCGGGCCGGCTGCCGCTCACGCCGACGTCGGAGTGGGGCCGGGCGATCCTCGGCACGGTCGCGCCGGCCACGCAGGAGACGATCCGCAATGCCGGTCCGCTCGCAATGGACACCGACGTCATTGGGGCGAGCGGGCTGCAGGCGGCGTACGAGGCGCAGCTGGCCGGCTCGCCAAGCGGTGAGGTGGACCTGGTCGACGCCAAGTCCGGCAAGCGGCAGGCACAGCTGTGGCAGGTGCCGATGAGCGCCGGTAAGCCGATCCACACGACGCTCGACTACCGGTTCCAGGACGCCGCCGAACGAGCACTGGCCGGCCAGACCAAGACGACCGTGCTGGTCGCGGTCGACGCGCGTACCGGCGAGATCCTGGCCGACGCGAACGGACCGGAGATCACGTCGTACGACACCGGACTGATCGGCCAATACCCACCGGGCTCGACGTTCAAGACCGTCTCGGTCGCCGCGCTGATCGACGCCGGCCAGGACATCGACGCACCGGCGGACTGCCCGAGCACAACGGTGATCGACGGCAAGCGGTTCAAGAACTACGAGTTCACCTCGCTGCCGTCCGGCTCGACCTTCGCCGATGCGATCGCGGCGTCGTGCAACACCACGGTCGTGAACCGGGCGCATCGGCTGAGCGACGACGCCATGCATCAGACCGCGACGCAGTGGTTCGGGGTCGGCGCCAAGTGGGACCTGCCGCTGGACGCCTACTCCGGATCCGTGCCCAAGAACAACAGCCTGGTCGACAAGGCGGCGGGGATGATCGGTCAGGCCCGGGTCCTGATGAGTCCGCTCGGCATGGCACTGGTGGCGGCCGCCGTCGACTCCGGCCAGGCCCGGGAGCCGAGCCTGATCATGGGCGAGGGCGGTCAGCCGGCGGGCGAGCCGTTGCCCAAGGGCACCGACGACGACCTGCGCCGGATCATGCGGATGGTCGTGACCCAGGGCACCGCCTCGACGCTGCGCGATCTGCCCGGTCAGGTCGCGGCCAAGACCGGGACCGCGGAGTACGGCACGGCCGACCCGCCCCGTACGCACGGCTGGATGATCGGCTACCGAGGCGATGTCGCGTTCGCCTGTCTGGTCGTCAACGGCGAGGGCGGCAACAGCGACGCCGGGCCGGTCGTACGCCGCTTCCTGGAGCTGGCTCCGACCACGGTCAACTGAGGCCACTAAGCCCGATCCGGCGGTCCTGACCAGCGGATAAGGCATTGTTCCGATGTCCCGGGGGTCCTTAGAGGACGAGTCTTACAGCATCAGAACTCACGAGCAGGAGATCCCGATGCTGTCGAACATCTACATCCTCGCCGAGGACAACTACCGTCGCGACCGTGCTCGTCGGCAGATCGCCGCCTCGCACCGTCGTCGTCAACTGCGCAAGGCCCGTCGGTCCAATGCGCGCTGAGCCTGGGGAGTCGGCGTCGCGGTCCTAGCTCCCGCGATGCCGACTCTCCCGTCAGGCGCCGGCGCGCCGCGCACGATAGGCCGCGGCCTTGACCCGGCTCTGGCAGGCGGTCGAGCAGAACCGCCGCCGGCCGTTGCGCGACACGTCGACGTAGACCCGATCACACGCCTGGGCGACACACACGCCCAGGCGATCGGCATGCTCGCTTCCGACCACGACCGCGAGGCCGAGGGCCAACCCGGCCAGCCAGTTGTCCACGGTGGCCTCGTCGCGGGCATGGAAGTGCAGATGCCATGGCTCGCCGTCGTGTCGCTGCAGCAGCGGCTTGACGCCGATCGTTGTCATGAGGTCGTTGAGTACACCTGCGGCCCGATCAAGATCGCCGTCCGCCACCGCCTCGAACACGGTCCGCAGTGGGCCGGCCCGATCGGCGAGCTCTCGAGCCGCGGGATCGGACAGCACCCAGGTCGGTCGGTCGACCGCAGTGGCCTCGTTGACCGCCCGGGTGAGCTCCGCGCCGGTCGGGACGGCGTAGTCGCGGCCCTGCTTCTGACCCGGCGACACCACGTTGACCAACCGAACCGTCGCAGTGACGATCGCGTCCATGTGACTGTTGAAATCCACTTGACCAGTCACTCCTGTTCGTCGTACCGTTACTGATGAACAAGCATACGACAGTGATGGAGGCTCCGATGCTCGCCACCGACACCGCCCGCCAATGGCTCGACCGATGGGACCGGCAGCAGGAGGTCTACATCACCGATCGCGAGGAACGGTTCGCCGTCCTCGGTGACGTCGTCGAGGCCGCCACCGAACGGTCCGACCCCCTGATCGTCGACCTCGGCTGCGGCCCCGGATCCCTCGCCGCCCGCCTGGTCGACCGGATGCCGGGCGCCCGGGTCGTCGGCATCGACGCCGATCCGCTCCTGCTCGAGATGGCCCGGTCGGCCTACGGTGACCGGCCCGGACTGCGATTCGTCGAGGGCGACCTCCGTACGCCCGGCTGGCACCAGCGACTGGGCCTGGACCGGGCGCCGGACGCGATCGTGAGCACCACCGCCCTGCACTGGATGAACCGTCGCGAGCTGGCTCGGCTGCTGCGTGAGTGCGCCGCGCTGATCCGCCCGGGCGGCGTCTTCGTCAACGGCGACCACATCGAGGACGGCGACATCCAGCCGCGTCTGGACGGCGTGACCCGAGCGGTACGGACCGGGCGCGAGCGCCGCGCGCGAGCCGGTGGCGACGAGGACTGGCAGGCCTGGTGGCAGGCCGTGGAGACCGCGCCGGAGCTGGCCGAGTTGGTCGCGGCCCGAAGCGCTGCCGCCGTCGAGCATGCCAAGTCGGGCACACCGACCATCTCCGAACATGTCGCCATGCTGCGGGTGGCCGGCTTCGCCGAGGCGGGAGCCGTCTGGCAGATCGGCGACGACCGGGTGGTCGTGGGCATCGCCGAGGCGTGATCTGAGCCTCTGAGGAGGTGGCTCCAAGGCATAAGCCCTGGTCTGCCGCCCGGATAAGACATTGTCCCGATGTGTCGACCGTCCTTAGAGGACGAGTCTTCTACACGTCAGATCAAACAGCTCACCAGGAGAGCATGATGATGAACCTCAGCCAGGAACCTTTCGTTCAAGCCGAACTCGAGTTCCGTCGCGACCGGATCCGGTCGCAGTTCGCTGCAAGTGCGCAGCGTAAGGCGGCCCGTCGGGCTCGCCGGCTCCCTGCGGCTCGCCGCGGCGCTGGCCACCTGTCCGGTCGACTCGCGACGGGAAGTTGAGCACAAATAGCGGGTCGGCGGCGGTAATCGAGTACGAACTGTCGTCTCGACCGGCGATCATGGTGGATGTGCCACCTGATTCGCCCGCCGCCGGCCCGCTCATCGGACGCTCTGACGAGCTCACCCAACTCGCATCCCTAGCCGGCATCGAAGCAACAAACGGTGCCGGCTCTGTCGTCGTCGCCGGTGATGCCGGTGTCGGCAAGACCCGACTGCTTTCCGAGCTGCGTGATCAGGCACGGGCTGCAGGCTGGCGCACAGTTCTTGGCCACTGCCTCGACTTCGGCGACAGCGCGCTGCCGTACCTGCCCTTCAGCGAAGCTTTCGGGCGACTGGCTGCCGACTCCCCGGCGCTCGCCGACTCCCTCGTCACCGCGAGTCCCGCAGTCGCGCGGCTAATGCCGGGTCGGCGCGTTCTGTCCGACGCGGATCGTCCCACCGACGAGCGGGTGGAACGCGCCGACCTCTTCGAGGCGATCCACCGGGCGCTCGACCACCTGGCCAACACCGACCCGTTGCTGCTGGTCGTCGAGGATCTGCACTGGGCGGACGAGTCGACCCGCGAAATGATGAGCTTCCTGTTCACCCGGCCGTTCAACGGCCGAGTGGCGATCGTGGCGTCCTATCGCAGCGACGATCTGCATCGGCGCCACCCGCTACGGGCCACTGTCGCCGAGTGGTCTCGGCTGCCCGGTGTGACAAGGCTGGAGCTGGAGCCGCTCGATGACGCCGACGTCCGCTCCCTGGCCCGGTCGCTGCACACCGGCCCGATGCGAGAGCGCGAAGTCCAGACCATCGTCGAGCGGGCCGAAGGCAATGCGTTCTTCACCGAAGAGCTGGTCGCCGCGTCCGAGGGCGGCGCCAGGTCGTTGCCGACCAACCTCGCCGATCTGCTGCTGGTGCGACTCGACCAGCTCGACTCAAACACCCGGACCGCCGTCCGGGCCGCCTCCGTCGCAGGGCGCCGCGTCTCCCACGAACTCCTGGCACGCGTGGTGGATCTCGACGCCGGCGCCCTCGACGAGGCACTGCGGACAGCCGTGGAGCGAAACGTGCTGGTCGCGGTCAGCGCGGACAGCTACGCGTTCCGCCACGCGCTGCTCGCGGAGGCGGTCTACGACGATCTGCTCCCCGGCGAGCGAGTACGCCTGCATGCCGCCTACGTCGCGGCGATGCGTACTCGCGAGGTCGGCGGCACCGCAGCGGAGCTGGCGCGCCATGCCCGGGCCGCCCACGACCTGACCACGGCGATGCTCGCCAGTGTCGACGCGGGCGACGAGGCGATGGCGGTCGCCGGGCCGGACGAGGCCGCTCGGCACTACGAGCTGGCGCTCGAGCTCCTGAGCGAGGACACCACCGGCGTTGCGGACGACAAGTGCATCGACCTGATCGACCTGGCGATCAAGGCGAGTGACGCGGCCGCCGCGGCCGGCCATCCGATCCGGGCGCTCGGCCTCGTACAGGATCAGCTCCAGGCGTTGCCCGACGAAACGCCACCGATGCATCGGGCCCGCCTGCTGCACGCCGTCGCCGCCATGGCGCAGGTGAGTGACAACTCGGTCAACTCGCTCGAGCTTACGACCGACGCGTTGAAGCTGGTGCCGTCCGATCCGCCGTCGCCGCTGCTCGCGCAGGTCCTCGACGTGCACGCCCGGGCCAACTTCGGCCGGCAGCGCAACGAGGAAGCGGCGCGGTTCGCCAACGAGGCGGTCCGGCTCGGCCGCGAGCTCGGCCTGGCCGACGTGATCGCCAACGCCACGACCACGCTTGCCAAGCTCGAGGAGCGGGCCGGCGACCCGGACTCCTCGCAGCGCGTACTCGAGAAGAACATCGCCGAGGCCAGGGCCGCCGGGGAGTACGCCGGCGAGATGCGCGGCCTCTACTTCCTCGGCAATCTGCACTTCGAGCACGGCCACCTGTCCGAGGCCCTCGACGTCTTCCTGACCGCGGCAGCGCGGGCCGAGGAGCTCGGCCGTCCATGGGCTCCGTACGGCGTCGACTCCCGAGTGCTGGCCGGCATCACCGCCCACATCCAAGGCGACTGGGACGAGGCCAAGCGGATCGTCGACGTCACCGGACAGTCGCCGCCGGCGCTGGCCGAGGCGATGCTCGCGGCCGTCGGGATGCTGGTGTCGGCGGGCCGCGGCGATCGGACCGCCCTCGAGCTGCTGCCGCACCTCGAAACCTGGTGGAACCGTGAGGGTGTCGTCGGTGTGCATGCCGTCGGCGCCGCGATCGACCTCTACGGCGACGCCGGGCAGATCGACGAGGCGATCGCGATCCACGACAAGGTGGTCGCCAGCATCGTCGAGCTGTGGCAGGAAGACTTCCCGGCGCGCACCCGCGTCGGCGCGACTCTGGTCGGGCAGCTTGCCACCGAGGCCGCTCGCAGTGGTCACGCCGACCATGCCCGCCTGGCCCGCCTGGGCGACTCCCTCGTTGAAGCCTCCGACCGGGCGATCGACCGCTCGGAGCGTCTCGGTCGCAAGCGCGGACCCGAGGGCGACGCCTGGCTGTCCCGGATCATCGCCGAGCAGGCCCGACTGCGGTGGCTGACCGGCATCGATGCTCCGCCGGAGGACGACCTGGTCGCGGCCTGGGAGCGGGCCGTTGCCGACTTCGAGCGGTTCGGCCACGTGTTCGAGGTCGCGCGCTCGCAGGCGCGCCTGGCGGCCGTGCTGCGTGCCGTGGGTCGTGCCGACGACGCCCGGGCGGTCAGCGATCCGGCTCGCGAGACGGCCCGACGCCTCAATGCGGCGCCATTGCTTACCGAGCTGCGTTCGCTCGGCCCGGCCCGATCCGGTCGGCGGCTGGCCGCCCTCGAGCGCGACGAGTCCCTGACGCCGCGAGAGCAGGAGATCCTCGCCCTGGTGGCGCAGGGCCGCACCAACCGCGAGATCGCCAGTCAGCTCTTCATCAGCGCCAAGACCGTCAGCGTGCACATCTCGAACATCCTGTCCAAGCTCGGTGCGGGCGGCCGGACCGAGGCAGTCGCCCTCGCGCGCCGTCGCGGGTTGCTCGACGACTGAGCCGTACGCGGGTCGGCATGCGGTCCCGGCGCTGGAGCCCCTAACCGTACGATTTCGGTCAAACGGTTAGCGGTACGCCACGGCTCGACGCCACGGCCGAGCCTGCGCACGCCA
>DATFRX010000288.1:0-9254 GCA_035262905.1 Nocardioidaceae bacterium | reverse complement strand
GCGCTTCGAGATCGTCACCACGCACTCGCGCGCCGGCGTGCGCCTGGTCGTGGCGGGCGACGTCGACGCGATCCAGCCCGGCGCCGGCGGCGACCCCGGCGCGATCACCCTGGCCGACCCGATCCCATGGGCGCGCGTGGCAGCCGTCCACGCCGACCCGGTCGACGACGCCGCCGACGATGACGACCTCGCGTGGTATGCGACGCAGGAGGCGCCGGACCTGCTGCGCTGACACCCGCTCGGGTTGCGCGTTAGCGTCGGTGTCGGAGCCATCACACCGACCCGGACCCAGGCCTCGGGGAGTGCGAAGATGGCCGTGCGCTGAGCTTGAAGTCCCGATGACGTGACTGTGAGGGAGACATGGACGCCAACACCGCCGTACCGCATCCGACCAACGAGCCGGTCTTCGAGTACCGCGAGGGCAGCCCCGAACGCGCCGCGCTGAAGGTCAAGCTCGACGAGCTCCAGGACGAGCGGCTCGACCTCACCATGACGATCGGCGGCACCGAGTCGATGGGCGGCGGCCGGCGAACCCGCGTCGTGCAGCCCCATGCGCATCGCAAGGTGCTCGGCGTACTCAAGAACGCCTCGGCCACCGATGCCAGGGCCGCGGTCGACGCTGCCAAGGCGGCCGCGCCGGGCTGGCGCGAGCTGAGCTACGACGACCGGGCGGCGGTGTTCCTGAAGGCCGCCGAGCTGCTGTCGGGACCGTGGCGGCAGACCCTGAACGCGGCGACGATGCTCGGACAGTCCAAGAGTGTCGTCCAGGCCGAGATCGACTCCGCCTGCGAGCTGATCGACTTCTGGCGGTTCAACGTCCACTTCGGCGCCAAGCTCCTCGAGGAGCAGCCGGTCACCAACTCCAAGGGCATCTGGAACCGCACCGACCACCGGCCGCTCGAGGGCTTCGTCTACGCGATCACGCCGTTCAACTTCTCCGCGATCGCCGGCAACCTCCCGACCGCACCGGCGCTGATGGGCAACACGGTGATCTGGAAGCCGTCGCCGACGCAGACGTTCGCGGCGTACTTCACGATGCGGCTGCTCGAGGCCGCGGGCCTGCCGCCGGGCGTGATCAACCTGGTGACCGGCGACGGCATCGCCCTGTCGAAGGTGGCCCTGGCCGACCCGGACCTCGGCGGGATCCACTTCACCGGCTCGACCCGGACGTTCCAGTACCTGTGGGGCGAGGTGGGCGCCAACATCGCTTCGTACCGCAGCTATCCCCGGATCGTCGGCGAGACCGGCGGCAAGGACTTCATCGTGGCGCATCCGAGCGCCGACCCCGACGTGCTGCGGACCGCGATGATCCGCGGCGCCTTCGAGTACCAGGGGCAGAAGTGCTCGGCGGCGTCGCGGGCGTACGTGCCGCGCAGCGTCTGGCGCAAGATCCGGCGCGACCTGCTCGACCAGACCAGCTCGCTGCCGATCGGACCGGTCACGGACCTGTCCAACTTCATGGGCGCCGTGATCGACGACCGGTCCTTCGCCAAGAACTCCAAGGCGATCGACCGGGCCAAGCGGACCTCGTCGATCAAGGTCGCCGTGGGCGGCTCCTACGACGACTCCGACGGCTGGTTCGTGCAGCCGACGATCCTGGAGGGCTCCGACCCGACCGATGAGATCTTCACGACCGAGTACTTCGGGCCGATCCTGGCGGTGCACGTGTTCCCGGACAACGCGTACGACCGGGTGGTTGACCAGATGGAGTCGGTGGCGCCGTACGCCCTGACCGGCGCGATCATCGCCACCGACCGGGCCGCCATCGCCGACGCCCAGCAGCGGCTGCGCTACGCGGCGGGCAACTTCTACGTCAACGACAAGCCGACCGGCGCGGTCGTCGGTCAGCAGCCGTTCGGCGGCGCCAGGGGATCGGGCACCAACGACAAGGCCGGCGCGATGCAGAACCTGCTGCGGTGGACCTCGACCCGATCGATCAAGGAGACGTTCGTACCCCCGACGGACTACGCCTACCCGCACATGGGCTGAGCCGGGTTAGCCGGCGAGGTAGGTCCGGGCGGCCTCCTGCTCCTTGTCGAGCGCGGCCCGGACGGCCTTGGCGATCTCCGGCTCGATCCGGCGGCCCAGCAGCGGGATCCTGACCCGAATGTCCCCGTTCAGGGTCCGCCGGGAGCCCGAGCCGTTCGACTGCAGGGTGATCGTCCCGGTCATGCTGGCTGGCTGCTTGGAGATCTGCAGGTCGATCTCGGCCCGGCGGGCGCCACTGCCGTCCGGATCAGCCGGCCACGACTCGACCTGCACGATCTCGATCGTGTTACCGACCATGGACTTGAACGGCTCCGGGATCTCGGCCGGCAGGACCCGTGTCGTCCGTACCGTCACGGTCCCGCCGGACTGCTCGACGCCGACCGAGTAGTCGATCGCGTGGGTCGCCCGGCAGACCTGCTCTCGCCACGCCTGGTCGCAGAGCATGGCGAACACGCGATCGGGGTCTGCGTCGAAGTCCTGGGTCTCCTGCAAGTCCATGGCGGACATCATGCCGGAAGCGCCACAAGTGACCGACGAACCGCCCACAAGTGGCGGATGATCGGACCACAAGTGGCTGATGATCGCAACTGGTGGGCTGGGCCTGCGGATACGGGCGAGTACGGGTTACTGTCGCGGGTGAGTCGCACAACGGCGTGCGACCCGTCGCCACGGCGGCGGCAACCGCCCGAGCAGGGAGAGTTCGCGATGCCTAACGGCCACGCGGGCGTCGACGCCCACATCTTGGAGGACCTGTTCGATCACGCCGTGGAGTCAGCGTGCCGCGGCGGCACACCGAACGAGCTGACCCGCGACGAGGTGCGCCGGATCTTCGAGCTCTATTACCGCCATGTCCCCACTGAGGAGCTCAAGGACCGAGAGCCGGAGGATGTCGCCGGGGCGTGCCTGAGCCACTATCGGCTGGCCACCCACCGTCCCCAGGGCACGGCGACCGTCCACGCGTTCACTCCGACCGTGGAGGAGCACGGCTGGACCGCCGGCGGCCACTCGGTCGTCGAGATCGTGACCGACGACATGCCGTTCCTGGTCGACTCGGTGACCTCGTTCCTCTCCCAGAGCGGCCACCCGTTCGACCTGGTGATCCATCCCCAGATCCTCGTCGAGCGCGACGTCGCAGGAAACCTCCGGTCGATACACGACGTGGCCGAGCCGGACGCCGAGCCCGAGGTGCTCGAGCTGATCCGCGAGTCGTGGATGCACGTCGAGATCGACCGGGTCCCGGCGGAGGAGAAGCTCCGCGAGATCGAGCAGGGCCTCAACGGCACCCTCCACGATGTCCGGGTCGCGGTCGAGGACTGGCCGAAGATGCACGCCCAGGCCATGACGATCGTGGACGAGCTGGATGCCGCCGCGCTGCCGGTCGAGAAGGACGAGGTACGTGAGGCCGAGGAACTGCTGAGCTGGCTCGCCGACAACCGATTCACCTTCCTCGGCTACCGCGAGTACTCCCTCACGACCGACGACGAGGGCATGGACGTGCTGCGGGCGATCCCGGGCACCGGCCTGGGCATCCTCCGCTTCGACCAGGAGATGTCGGCGTCGTTCGGCCGGCTGCCGCCACCGGTGCGGGCCAAGGCGCGCGAGAAGCGGCTGATGATCATCACCAAGGCCAACTCGCGCTCGACCGTGCACCGACCGGTCTACCTCGACTACATCGCGATCAAGACGTTCGACGACAAGGGCGAGGTCGACGGCGAGCGCCGGTTCATCGGACTGTTCACGTCGGCGGCCTACACCGAGAGCGTGATGCGGATCCCGGTGCTGCGGCGCAAGGCCGACGCCGTGATGAAGGGCCTGGGCTTCGAGCCGATGAGCCACAGCGGCAAGGCGCTGATGGACTTCCTCGAGACCTATCCGCGCGACGAGTTGTTCCAGACCTCGCTCGCGCAGCTCACCGACATCGCGGACCAGGTGCTCAAGCTCGAGGGCAGGCGACGGCTGCGGCTGTTCGTGCGTCGCGACGACTACGGCCGATTCCTGTCGTGCATCGTCTACCTGCCGCGCGACCGCTACACGACCAAGGTCCGCCTCCGGATCCAGGTGATCCTGGTCAGCGCGATCGGCGGAGAGCCGGCCGTCGACTTCACCGCCAACGTGAGCGAGTCGGTGCTGGCCCGGCTGCACTTCGTCGTACGCCCGTCGCGGGGCCACGTGGTCCCGGACGTCGACGTGGCGGGGCTCGAGCAGCGGATCGCCGACGCGACCCGGACCTGGGAGGACGACCTGAGCCGGGCCGCCGACGAGATGCTCGGCGAGTCGGAGGCAGCGCGGCTGCTCGACTTCTACTACGACGCGTTCCCGGAGGCCTACAAGGAGGACTTCGCGGCCCGCAACGCCATCGCCGACCTGCAGCGCATCGAGGGTGTCGATCCGGAGGACGGGATCGACCTGCAGCTCTACTACCCGGCTGGAGCGCCCGAGGGCGAGGGCCGGCTCAAGATCTTCCGCCGCGGTGCGCCGTTGGCACTGACCCAGGTGCTGCCGATGTTCACCGCGCTCGGCGTCGAGGTGGTCGACGAGCGGCCGTACGCCATCACACCCGCCGGCGAGCCGAGGCCGACCGCCTGGGTCTACGACTTCGGGCTGCGCTACGGCGGTGAGATCCGCGAGGAGACGCGGGCGCTCTTCCAAGACGGCTTCATGGCGTGCTGGCGCGGCCAGGCCGAGGCGGACGGCTTCAACCGGCTGCTTATGGCGGCCAGTCTCACCTGGCGCGAGGCGGCGCTGCTGCGGGCGTACGCGAAGTACCTGCGGCAGGCCGGGATCCCGTTCAGCCGGGCGTACATCGAGGCCTCACTGCTCGCCAACGTGCCGATCACCCGGATGCTGGTGGCCCTGTTCGAGGTCCGCTTTGACCCGGACGCACCGGACCCGCAGGCCGACGCCGAGGCCCGGGTGGCCGCCGTCGAGGCGATCGAGGAGCAGATCCTGCGGGCGCTCGACGAGGTCGCGAGCCTCGACCAGGACCGAATCCTGCGGTTCTACCTGGCCCTGATCCGGGCCACCCTGCGCACCAACTACTTCCAGGACCACGGTGACGGGCGCTCGGTGCCCTACTACTCCTTCAAGCTCGACCCGGAGCGGATCGAGGACCTGCCGCAGCCCCGGCCGAAGTACGAGATCTTCGTCTACTCGCCACGGGTCGAGGGCGTACACCTGCGGTTCGGTGCCGTCGCGCGCGGCGGACTGCGCTGGTCGGACCGGGCCGAGGACTTCCGGACCGAGGTGCTCGGCCTGGTCAAGGCGCAGATGGTCAAGAACGCCGTGATCGTGCCGGTCGGGTCCAAGGGCGGCTTCTACTGCAAGCAGCTGCCCGACCCGAGTGCCGGCCGGGAGGCCTGGCTAGAGGAGGGGATCGCCTGCTACAAGACGTTCATCTCCGGGCTGCTCGACGTCACCGACAATCTGGTCGCCGGCAAGACCGAGCCGCCGCCACGCGTCGTGCGTTACGACGGCGACGACAACTACCTGGTGGTGGCCGCCGACAAGGGCACCGCGACCTTCTCCGACATCGCCAACGAGGTCTCGCACGACTACGGCTTCTGGCTCGGCGACGCCTTCGCCTCCGGCGGCTCGGCCGGCTACGACCACAAGGCGATGGGGATCACCGCGCGTGGCGCCTGGGTCTCGGTGCAGCGGCATTTCCGCGAGATGGGCGTCGACTGCCAGAACGAGGACTTCACCTGCGTCGGCGTCGGCGACATGTCGGGCGACGTCTTCGGCAACGGGATGCTGCTGTCCGAGCACACCCGATTGATCGCCGCCTTCGACCATCGGCACATCTTCGTCGACCCGGACCCGGCGACCGCGCCGTCGTTCGCCGAGCGACGCCGGCTCTACGACCTGCCCCGGTCCAGCTGGGCCGACTACGACGAGAAGCTCATCTCCGCAGGCGGCGGCGTGTTCGCCCGTACGCTCAAGGCGATCCCGATCACGTCGCAGATGCGGTCGGCGCTCGGCATCGAGGAGGGCGTCAAGAAGCTGACCCCGGCCGACTTGCTGACCGCGATCCTCAAGGCGCCGGTCGACCTGCTGTGGAACGGCGGCATCGGCACCTACGTCAAGGCGACCGGCGAGACGCATGCCGACGTCGGCGATCGGGCCAACGACGCGATCCGGGTGAACGGCTCCGAGCTTCGCTGCCGCTGCGTCGGCGAGGGCGGCAACCTGGGCATGACGCAGCTCGGCCGGATCGAGTACGCCAAGGCCGGCGGCCGGGTCAACACCGACTTCATCGACAACTCGGCCGGGGTCGACTGCTCCGACCACGAGGTGAACATCAAGATCCTGCTCGACCGGGTTGTGGCGGACGGCGACCTCACCGGCAAGCAGCGCAACAAGCTGCTCATCGCGATGACCGACGAGGTCTCCGCGCTGGTGCTCGACGACAACTACCAGCAGAACGTCGCACTGGCCAACGGCGAGGACCAGGCCCCGGCGCTGATGCACGTCCACGGCGACTGGATCCGGCGCCTGGTGAAGCTGGGCAAGCTCGACCGGGAGCTGGAGTTCCTGCCGTCGCCGAAGGAGTTCGCCCAGCGGCTGTCCGACGGTGAGGGGCTCACGGCGCCGGAGCTGTCAGTGCTGCTCGCGTACACCAAGATCGTGCTGACCGAGGAGCTGCTCGAATCGGACCTGTCCGACGACCCGCTGCTGCGCGACCACCTCTACAGCTACTTCCCGACCGTCATGCGCCAGGACTACCGGGACCAGATGGACCAGCACCCGCTGCGCCGGCAGATCGTGGTCATGCAGATCGTCAACGGCCTGGTCAACGGCGCCGGGATCACGTTCTATCACCGGCTGTCCGGCGAGACCGGCGCCCGGGCCGAGGAGCTCGCGCGCGCCCATGCCATCGCGCAGGAGATCTTCGGTACCCGGGACCTGATCACCGAGATCAACGCGCTGGACAACCAGATCGACGCCTGGATCCAGACCCACATGCGGCTGGCCGTGCGTACGCTCACCGAGCGGGCCACCCGCTGGCTGGTCAACAACCGGCGGCACGCCAACGCCACCGAGGCGGTCGAGCACTTCAAGCCAGGGGTCGAGCTGGTCGTCCGCGATCTGCCGGAGCTCCTGGTCGGCCGCGAGCGGGCGGCGCTGGAGGAGCGGGCGGCCGAGCTCGAGGCCAACGGCGTCTCGGCGGAGCTCGCGATGCAGTTGGCCGCGATGCCGCCGGACTACATGGCGCTCAACATCGTCGATGTCGCCCAGACCGAGGGACTCGACCCGAAGGAGGTCGCCCGGATCCACTTCACACTCGGGGACCGGCTCGGCCTGGACCACCTCACCGAGCGGATCCTGGCGCTGCCGCGAGACGACCGGTGGCGCACGATGGCGCGAGCGACGCTGCGCGACGACCTGCACGCGGTCCATGCCCAGCTGACGTCACGAGTCCTGGCGTCGACCGCCTCCGACGCCACACCGGTCGAGCGCATCGACGAGTGGACCGCGACCGAGGGCGTCGTACTCGAGCGCGCGATGTCGACTCTGGAGGAGATCTGGAGCGAGGACACTCCCGATCTCGCTCGCCTGTCGGTGGGGCTCCGCGTCGTACGGTCGCTGCTGACGGGGTGACGACCGGCCGTCCCATTCGTACCTCTACGGTGGGAGGGCAAGTCGTCGAGGAGGTCGCGGTCCGACATCGCGATCGGGGAGCAGAGCGATGAGCAGATCTCTCGCGACGCGGCTTCTGGTCGTGCCCGCAGCCCTACTTTCGCTGACCGTGGGACTGGTCGGCGCGGCCGGCTCCGGCTCCGCGGCCGGCTCCGCCGCCCAGGCGTCGCGCCGGGGCGATCCCGGTGACTTCCGGATCTATCGGCTGTCCGGCGGCGACGGTCCACGGGTCGGCTGGGCGAATTGTCGGCGGATCAACTACCGCGTCAACTACGACCACGCCCCGAAGCGCTCGCGCTGGCACGTCCAGGAGGCCGTGCGCCGGCTGCGGCACGCGACCGGGCTCCGCTACCACTACGGCGGGCGTACGCAGGTCCGGCCGACTCCGAGCGGCCGGAACTACCCGCGAGGCGTCAAGGTGGTCATCGGCTGGGCCGGCCCGAGGAGCAAGCACCTGGCCCGGCGGCAGGTCGGGGTCGGCGGCTGGGCGGCCCGCAACGACGGCTCGATCGCCAGCGGCTTCGTGATCATCAACTACCGGATCAAGATGGCCCCCGGGTTCGGCAAGGGGCCGCGGACCGGCGTGCAAGGCACCCGTGGCCAGGTCCTGATGCACGAGCTCGCGCACACGGTCGGTCTGGCGCACGTCAGGGCGAAGGCGCAGATCATGTTCCCGAAGGCGACCCGGAAGCCGGCTACGTGGGGCGCCGGCGACTGGCACGGGCTGCGCAAGCAGGGCCGTCGGGCCGGCTGCCTCTGACGATCACGGTCAGGCCCGGTCTCCGCCCGCCTCCTCCGGCGAGAACAGGGTCAGCTGCAGGTCCTCGGGGGCGGCCACCCGCGCGTTGACGTGACCCCAGGGCGTCGGCTTCGGCGGCCCGAGCACGGTGGCGCCGGCCGCCGCCAGCCGCTCGGTCGTCGCCGCCGAGTCGCCGACCTCGAGCGCCAGCCGGATGTGACCGGCCACCCGCCGGCCGACCTCCAGCTCGTCGACCCGCGCCGCCTCGGCCTCGTCGAGCAGCTCGAGGGTGGCTCGTCCCGCATCGAGCACCACACCGCGACCGTCCGGGCCCTCGAACGTCTCGACCTCGGTGAGCCCGAGGACGTCGCGATAGAACGCCTTGGCCGCGTCGTAGTCGCGCACCGTCACCGCCACCCGCAGCTCCCGTACGCCGGAACCGTCCGTCATGTCCCAACCTCCTCGTCGGACGCCTGCCGTCAGGTTTCCAGCCCGGCCGGTGGCGCGCAACGAGCAGTAGTAATTCGCCGCGTACGAATTCAGGGCCGCCTAACCTATCTGAGGTAAGACTTATCAAAGTCGCGAATGCCTTTGTCGAATAGGTTTGCCTAGCCTTGCTGGCGACATTCTTTGCTGCTGAATAGGCTACTTTTCATGGCCCAGGCGATCGTGCAACCCGGCGGCATCGACGAGATCGGTCACACCCACGCGGACGTGTCCGGCGGCTGGCTTCGAGCCGCCGTGTTCGGCGCGATGGACGGTCTGGTCACGAACATCTCGCTGATCGCCGGCGTCGGCGCTGCGGGTGCCTCGCCCCGCGTGATCGTGCTGACCGGCATGGCCGGCCTGGTCGCCGGCGCCTTCTCGATGGCGCTCGGTGAATACACTT
>DATFRX010000287.1:0-5133 GCA_035262905.1 Nocardioidaceae bacterium | reverse complement strand
CTGCTGACCGCCGTGCTCGCGATCGTGTACGCCGTCGTGGTGGTCGGGCTCGGCGCGATCGTGGGCCGCGACTCGGCCTGGGTCACGGCCGTCGCGACGCTGCTCGCAGCCGCCGCCTTCAAGCTGCTGCACCGGCGAGTGCAGGACAGGGTCGACCGTCGGTTCCGGCCGGGTCGACACGATGCACTGGACGTGGTGGCCGGATTCGTCGAGCAGCTCCGCAACGATCGGGTCGACCCCGAAGGCGTCGTGGACGCGCTCCGCGAGGCGCTCGGCGATCCCGCCCTGGAGCTGCGGTTCGTGCTGCATCCCGACGAGCCGCCGGTCGACGAACGCGGTCGCCCGGCCAGCCCGTTGGACGCTGCGCGAGACATCTACGAGGTCCGACGTGGCGGCATGGTGATCGCCGAGGTCGTCTGGTCGCCGCTTGACGATGTTGAGCGTCAGTGGCTTCCTGCCGTCGTGGCGGCGGCCGGCCTCCCGATCGAGATGGCCCGCCTCCGGGTCGAGCTGCGTCGTCGGCTGCACGAGGTCGACGCCTCCCGGGCCCGCATCGCCGCGGTCGCCGACGAGGAACGTCGCCGGATCGAACGTGACCTCCACGACGGCGCCCAGCAGCGCCTGGTCTCGATCGGACTCGCGCTGCGGCACGCCCAGCATCAGCTCGGGGCCGACGCGGAGGACGCCCGGCGTACGCTCGACGGCGCTGTGGTCGAGATCGCCAGTGCGATCGAGGAGCTCCGCGAGCTGGCGAACGGTCTCCAACCGACCCTGCTGCAGGCGGGTCTCGGTCCGGCGCTGCGGGAGCTGGCCAGCCGGTCACCGGTGCCGGTCAAGGTGTCGGCGACCGCCGACCGCTATCCGCCGGACATCGAGGCGGCGGCGTACTTCGTGGCCTGCGAGGGTCTGACCAACGCAGTGAAGCATGCGCGGGCGGACCAGGTCGTGCTGCGGGTCGCCCGCCGGGACTCGGTCGTCGTGGTCAGCGTGGCCGACGACGGCGTCGGTGGAGCGACCGCGGGTGGCGGCTCCGGACTGACTGGGTTGTCCGACCGCGTCGCCGCGCACGGCGGCCAGTTCCGGATCGAGAGCGTCCGCGGCTCCGGCACCATCCTGAGAGCGGAGCTGCCATGCGTGTCGTGATCGTCGAGGACCAGGTGCTGCTGCGTGAAGGGCTCGCGCGGCTGTTCGTTGACGGCGGGCACGACGTGGTGGGGTCGCTGGGTGACGGTGCTTCCGTGGCCGAGGTCGTCGAACGCGAGAAGCCGGACCTGGTCGTGCTCGACATCCGGATGCCCCCGACGTTCACGGTCGAAGGGGCCCGCGAGGCTCGCGACATCAAGGAGCTTCATCCCGAGATCGGGGTACTGGTGCTGTCCCAGCACATCGAGACCCGGCACGTCGTCGATCTGGTCGGGCAGCCGGGCTTCGGCTACCTGCTGAAGGATCGGGTGCTGGAGGTCGACGAGTTCCTCACGACGGCCGGGCGCGTCGCCGCCGGCGGGTCCGCGCTCGATCCGAAGGTGGTCGCCAAACTGGTCGCCCCGGCCGCCGGTAGCCCACTCGCGAGGCTGTCCGAGCGCGAGCGCGGGGTGCTGGAGCTGATGGCCGAGGGCCTGACCAACACCGGGATCGCACACCGGCTGGTCCTCAGCGACCGCACGGTTGAGGCCCACGTACGTCACGTGCTGGCCAAGTTGGACATCCAGGACAGCGACGAGGGCCACCGGCGGGTGCTTGCGGTGCTCGCGCACCTGCGCGAGGTACACGACTGGAGCTGAGTCGCCGTATCGGAGTGCCGGTCAGGACGTCCGGTCGAGGAGCCAGGACGGGCCGACCGAAGACCCGCCGGCCGCCGTCACCCGCTCCTTCAGCCCTCGGTCGGCGGTGACGACCACCACATCTTCGCCCTCGGCGGTCCGGGCGCGGACCTGGTCCACGATCGCGTCGTCGCCGGAGCCAGGAGCGTGCACGGTGCTGACACCGCCGTCCTCACCGGCTGGCTGGCCGCGCTTGGCTTGGCCCTCAAGAACCAGCACGATGGCGTCGTAGTTCAGGTCGGCCGCGGCGATCGCCTGGTGCAGCCGCTTCGCCGCACCCGCGCGGTCACGCCACCACCCGGTGGGACGGCTGCCGACCACGTTCGCTCCGTCGACGACCAGCACCCGCACGCCGCCAGCCTAGGCAGCCGATTGGCCGGATCTGGCCCGTCATTCGTCAGCGTGTCGGTAGATCTCCGGCCGCCGGGTATCATAGAAATGGCACTGGTTGTTTGCGCGTGCTTCTTGGAGGGTGTCTTCCCTGCGCGGCAGCCTTGGTCCGCGAGGTACTTCTCGGCCCATCCCGTTTGGGTCGGATCCGAGGGACACACGCGTACCCAACGTCCGTGATGTCGTCTCGGGGTCGTCGAGCAATCGACGGGGATGAGCCAGCGGCGCAGCACCTCAGTGCCCGGGCTGACCGAGCGTCGGCCCACATGCGAAGAGAAGGAGATTCGGTTGGCACAGCGCCAGCGTCGTACCCGGGGCACCGGGACAGCTCAGCATGGCAAGCGCCGAGAGCGGGACAATGAGGGCATCCTGCCCGTCCTCGCCAAGGCGGTTCGCGAGGTTGAGGGTGCCGCCCAGCGCGGCCACATCCAGCGAACGAAGTTCCAGGTCATCGCACTGCTGGCACGCGAGGAGCGGGCCCGCGTGCGGGCCGACGTCTCCCTGGCGCCGGTAGAGCGCGACCGGGAGCTCAAGCGGCTGGACGGAATCGCGACGATCCTCGCGCAGATCGCGGCCGGCGAGCCCTCGCTGTTTATCCTCCTCGACGAGAACGCGGAGATCAGCGACTCCGCGCGGAGCCTGAAGCGCGAGATGCAGAGCGCCGCCGGGCGAGAGCCAGACCGGGAGCCCGAGCGTCCGGAGCCGGCCATCGCCGATCCGACCGCCAAGAAGCAGGCCCGGCCGCAGTCGGTCGTCACGGCGCAGCTGGCCAACCCCTTCCTCGCTCCCGACTTCTCCGCCGTCGAGCCGCGCCGCACCACGAATGGACGCCTGGCCGGCTGGGAGCTGATCGACCCGCTGCTGAGCTCCTTCGAGAAGGCCCCGGCCGGTGCGCCGTCGTGCATGGAGCTGCCCGAGCCGGTCACCACGGCGAAGCTGCCGTCCGGACTCGAACTGATGCCGCACCAGGCTCGACTCCTTGCCGCCGCCGACCGCGGACACCGTACGTTCCTCCTGGCCGACGAGCCCGGCCTCGGCAAGACCGCCCAGGCGTTGCTGGCCGCGCAGGCCGCGAACGCCTACCCGCTGCTCTGCGTGGTCCCGAGCGTCGTCAAGCCGAACTGGGCCCGGGAGGCCGCCCGCTGGACCCCCTCGCGCAGCGTCACCGTCGTCCACGGCAGTGGCGACACGATCGACGGGTTCGCTGACATCGTCGTCGTCAACTACGACGTGCTGGACCGGCACGTCGGCTGGATCGCCACCCACGGCTTCCGCGGCATGGTCGTCGACGAGGCGCACTTCATCAAGAACAAGAAGTCTCAGCGCTCGCAGCACGTCCTCGAGATCGCCGACCGGATCCGGCAGCGAGTCACGCGTCCGCTGATGATGGCGCTGACCGGTACTCCGCTGATCAACGACATCGACGACTTCCGGGCGATCTGGGAGTTCCTCGGCTGGATCGAGGAGAAGAAGCCCGGGCGCCAGCTCATGGCCAGCCTGGAGGAGACCGGCCTGACCCCAGTCGATCGGGGCTTCCGGCCCGCCGCCCGCCAGGCGGTCATCGACATGGGCATCGTCCGGCGTCGCAAGGTCGACGTCGCCACCGAGATCCCGGCCCGGCGGATCGCTGACCTGCCGGTCGAGCTCGACCCGGCTGCCACGCGCTCCATCCGAGAGGCCGAGCGCGACCTGGCGTTGCGGCTGATGCAGCGCTACGACGCAGCTATTGCGGCGCGACCGGATCGGCATCCGGAAGCGGCCGAGAGCATCGACGAGGATCTCGTACGCCTCGTCGTCGGCTGGGAGCTCAAGGAAGCGAGCGAGTCGTCGTCGCGCGAGAACGTGTTCGCCATGGTCCGCCGAATCGGCCAGGCCAAGGGGCCGCTCGCCGCCGACTACGCCGCCCAGCTGGCTCGCAACGCCGGCAAGGTGGTCTTCTTCGCCAAGCACATCGACGTCATGGACGCGGCTGCGGAGCTGTTCGAGTCTCGGGGCATTCGCCACGTGTCCGTACGCGGCGACCAGACCCGGACCGTACGCCAGCGCAACATCGACGCGTTCGTCAACGACGAGGAGATCGAGATCGCGATCTGCTCGCTGACCGCCGCCGGGACCGGCCTGAATCTGCAGGTCTCGAGCAACGTCGTCCTCGCGGAGCTGTCCTGGACCAACGCCGAGCAGACCCAGGCGATCGACCGGGTCCACCGGATCGGGCAGACCGAGCCGGTCACTGCCTGGCGGATCATCGCGGCCCAGACGATCGACGGCAAGATCGCCGAGCTGATCGACTCCAAGGCTGGTCTGGCCGCCCGGGCGCTCGACGGCTCCGACACCGACGTCGACGGCAACGACGACATCCAGGCCGAAGCCCTGGCAGCACTGCTGACCGACGCACTCACTGACCGGCAGCAGTAGGCAGGCCCGCGACTCAGCTGGCGCCGAGGCTCGCCTGGACAGCCAGGTGGTCGACGAAGTCGTTCATCTCGTGGCCGGAGTGTCCCTTCACCCAGTGGAAGGCGACGTCGCCGCGCTCGTTGAACGCGTGAATCAGCGGCTCCCACAGGTCACGGTTCGCGACCGGCTTCTTCTTCGAGTTGATCCAGTCGCGAGCCAGCCAGCCTGCCCACCAGCGGTCGCGGAAGCAGTTGACGACGTACGTCGAGTCGCTCACGACGATCAGCGGCCCGGCGATCGACCTGACCGCCTCCAGCGCCGCTCGGATCTCCATCCGCTGGTTGGTGGTGGCGGGCTCGCATCCGGAGGCACTCGTGTCGCGGTCGATCGCCCACGCCCATCCGCCAGGTCCGGGATTCCCGGCACATGCGCCATCGGTGTAAACCGAGACAGCACCGGACGGGGCGGTCATCGGCGTACGGCGTCGCTTGGCCGGCATGCGTCAGAGGCTACGGGCGAATCGACATTG
>DATFRX010000286.1:0-34093 GCA_035262905.1 Nocardioidaceae bacterium | reverse complement strand
ACTGGCTCCCGAAGTAGACCGCGAGGGCCAAGGCCAGCGGCGAACGCGACATCCGCAGCCCGGAGGCGACAGCCCCGTTGACCCGATCCGGCACCGGTCCACTGCGCTCGATCCGGGCGATCGACAGCCACGGGACCAGGGCGACCACCGCGGTGGCACCCCAGACGAACAGGCCGCCGCGCCAGCCGCCGGCGATGGCGCCGATCGGGACGGTCAACGCGGCGGCGGCGGTCGTACCCACGGCGATCGAGGTCGTGTAGAGCCCGGTCATGCGGCCGATGGCATCCGGAAAGTGCGACTTCACGATCGCGGGGAGCAGCACGTTGCCGGTCGCCATGCCGGCCAGGGCGAAGGAGGTGAGGGCGAAGAACGCGACCTCGCTCCCGGTCAGGGCCCGGGCCATCAGGCCGACCGCGATCGCAACGACCGACGCGGCGATGACCTGGGCGGTCCCGAAGCGGCGGGCGAGGCGTGGCGCGACGGCACCGAAGGCCGCGAAGCAGACCACCGGGAGCGCGGTGAACACGCCGGCGGCGGTCGCGGTCAGGCCCAGCCCTTCGCGTACGTCGTCGAGGACGGCACCGAGGCTTGTGACGGCCGGCCGCAGGTTGAACGCCAGCAGCAGCACCGCCGCCGCGACCAGGACCGGGCCGGCCTGCCGGCGCACCACGACGTCGAGACGTTCGTTGGTCACGCCGTCACCCGGAGTGGCCGAGGTCGGCTGGTCGGTACACCCGTGCGCCTCCTGCGATGCGGATCCCGTCGGTCGCCCGATTCGATTCTGGCCATCGTCGCTGGCCGGGCGCATCCCATGGCGGTGCGGACTTCCGTTCAGTGAAAGAATGCGCGCGGAGGTGCCATGGCCGGTAACAACAGTCAGCCCGGACGCACCGTTGCGTCGCGGCTACTCGCGATCCTCGACGCGTTCGACATCGGGCATCTACGGCTGAGTCTGTCCGAGATCTCGCGGCGCACCGGCCTCTCGCTCGCCACCACGCACCGGCTGGTCGCCGAGCTCACCGAGTGGCGCGGTCTGGAGCGAGACGAGGAGGGCTACTACAGCATCGGCGTGCGGGCCTGGGAGGTCGGCCTGCTGTCCCCGTTGCACACCCGGCTGCGCGAGGTCGCCCTGCCCTACCTCCAGAGCCTGTACGAAGCCAGCCGCGAGAACGTCCACCTCGCCGTACGCGACGGCTTCGACGCGATGTACGTGGAGAAGCTCGCCGGTCATCGCTCAGTCCCGATCGTCTCGCGTACCGGCGGCCGACTGCCGATGCACGCGACCGGCGTCGGCAAGGCGCTGCTGGCGTGGGAGTCGCCGGCGTTCGTCGACGCGATCCTCTCCAGGCCGCTCAACCGGGCCACCAGCTACACGATCATCGAGCCGGGACGACTCCACCGGGAGCTCACCGAGACCCGGGAGCGCGGCTACGCCGTCACGCGTGAGGAGATGACGCTCGGCACCTGTTCGGTCGCCGCGCCGGTGCTGACCGCCGACGGCGCGGTCGCGGCGGTGGGCATCGTGGTCCACAGCGTCCGGGTCGAGCCGGCCAAGCTGGCGCCCCCGATCCGGCAGGCCGCCGAGGGCATCGCGGCCCGGCTGGACGCGACCCGCGATGACCCCCATCCGGCGTACGAGCACGACTTCGGCGCCCAGCCGATCCGGCGCACCCGGCGGGCCGGGACTGACAAGCGCTAGCCCGGCTGCCCGGCCGGCTCGCGCGCGTGGATCGCCTCGGACAGGGCGACCAACCCCGCGCAGACCAAGCCGCTCGCCAGCACCGGCTCGGGGGTGAACGTCGTGAGCAGGATCAGCCCGGACCCGACCGCGATCCCCCGGCCATGCCCCCGCGCCCGGTCGTGCAGGGCCAGATGGGCGAACCAGACGCCACCGAAGTAGAGCACCACCGGGACGGTGAAGAACGCCGCCGCCGTCAGATCGCTGACATGACTGTGGCCGGTGATCTGGTCGACCTGGATCGCGAGGCCGGCTCCGACCGCCGCGCCGGAGCCGAAGATCAGGTAGTGCCCGTAGCCGAACCGGAAGCCGACCCGGTTGTCGACCAGAACCTCGTGCGCGTCCTTGGCGAAATAGAGCCACCACATGCTGAAGACGGTCAGGATTCCGCCGACGATCACGGCGAGCAGGTCGGACAGCGGCGCGCCCTCGTCGAGCGCCGCCTGGATGGCAAGGGTGGCGGCGAGGATCGACTCGCCGAGCACGATGATCGTGAACAGCCCGTAGCGCTCGGCGATATGGCGTGGGTGCCACGGGCTGTTACCGGCCGACTCGGCCCACATCGGCACGGACAGCTCGGCGAGGATCAGGACGATGATGATCGGCGCGAGCACCCCGTGGGGTGCGAGAAGCATGAGCACCCAGCCGACCTGGCAGCAGGAGATGCCAATCGTGTAGCGCAGCGCGGTCCGGCGGTGGTCGGGATCGGATCGCGCGACCCGCAGCCATTGGATGACCAGCCCGATCCGCATCACGATGTAGCCGAGCACCGACAGGGCGTACTCGTCGTGGAACGATCGCGGTATCCCGGCGGCGATGATGAGCACGCCGACCACCTGCAGCAGGGTCAGCAGCCGATAGCCGATGTCGTCGTTGTCGTACGCCGAGGCGAACCAGGTGAAGTTGAGCCAGGCCCACCACAACGCGAAGAACGCGAACGCGTAGTGCACCAGGCCGTCGGCGATGTGGTCGGTGATGACGGCGTGATGGAGGGCACGCGCCGCTTGTGCCACGGCAACGACGACGCAGAGATCGGTGAACAGCTCGAGCGGCGTCGCGGCCCGATACGGCTCGCCACGGTCGCGCGCCGACAAGGGCCGGAACAGGCGACTCGCGTCAGTCATGACGGAAGCGTAATCGGCGTCGAACAAACGATTGCCTGCCCCGATAGCGCCGGTGTAATCTCTCGCCTGGTTGGGCAGGCAGCCAGCACACTCCGCATGTCGTGCATCGTGCTGAGCGACGGGCTGACCGACCTCCAATGACACACCTCTGGGCTTTTCTCAAGCGCCGGATCGCAGAGCTGATCCGCGCCATAGACGCGCCGCCGGACGGCGTACCAACTGACGGCACACGCACGAACGGAACACACACTGACGAGGACGCCCGCGATGACGGACCTGGGCGGTTGACGCGTTGAACGGGGAGATGAGCGTGCGCGAGTTCGCCGAACTCGCGGAGGCGCTCCATGAAGCACCGACACCGGACAGCACCGCCGAGCAGGTCGTCACGTACGCCATCCAGCAACTCGACGCGGACTACGGCGGCATCAGCCTGATCCGGCGCGGCGGCCGGCTCGAGACGGTCGGCGCCACCGACCCGCTGGTGGAGCAGGTGGACGCGCTCCAGTACGAGCTCGACGAGGGCATCTGCCGCGACGCCTCGTGGCACCGGGAGACGCTGGTCTCGGAGGATCTCGCTTCGGAGCACCGCTGGCCGCGATGGGGGCCGAAGGTCGTCGGCCTGGGCATCGCCAGCATCCTGGCGGCCGAGCTGACCGCAGCAGGCGACCGACGGATTGGCGCGATCAACCTCTACTGGACCCGGCCGCGCCATTTCACCGCCGACGACGTCGCGTTCGCGAACATCTTCGCCCGGCATGCCGCCGTGGCGCTGGCCACCTCGTTCAAGCTGGCCAGCCTCAACGTGGCGCTCGACGGCCGCAAGCTGATCGGCCAGGCCCAGGGCATCCTGATGGAGCGCCACGGCCTGGACGAGGCGAGGGCGTTCGAGGTGCTCAAGCGCTACTCCCAGGACCACAACATCAAGCTCCGCAGCGTCGCGGAGCACCTGATCGCCACCCGGAGGCTGCCGACCGCCGACGACTCGGAGTCCGCGCCGGCGCAGTGATGCGGCTGTCGGCCGCCGCTGCCACGATGGCCATATGCGCGGACGCCGCCAGTACGATCCCTCGACCCCACGCGAGTCACGACACGACTATTGGGGCGTGGTGGTCGACGCACCCGACGCCCCTGCACTCGCCAAGTTCTACGGCGACCTGCTCGGCTGGGAGACCTACGTCAACACGCCGGAGGACGCCGGGATCAGCCCGGACGACGGCGTCACCTACCTGGCGTTCCAGACGTCTCCGACCTACCAACGGCCGGTCTGGCCCAATGCGCCCGGCGCCCAGCAGATGATGCTGCACCTCGACTTCGAGGTCGAGGACCTAGCCGTCGCGGCCGAGGACGCGATCGCACTCGGCGCGGAGCTGGCCGACTTCCAGCCGCAGGACAACGTACGCGTGCTGCTCGATCCGGCCGGGCACCCGTTCTGTCTCTACGCCGACGAGTAGCCCCGGCCGCGGCTACGTGCCGGGATCGCTGGCGTAGGTCGCCGGCGGCGTGCCGACCACCTGGGTGAAGACCCGGGTCAGATGTGCCTGGTCGCTGAAGCCGAGCCGCTGCGCGAGGTCGGCCCAGTCGACCGGCGACCCGGCGTGGGCCGTCGCTGCGACCTCCAGGATCCGCGACCGCTGGATCACCCACTTCGGCCCGATCCCGACGTACTCGGTGAACAGCCTCTGCAGGCTGCGCAGGCTCAGCCCGGCATGGGTCGCCAGTTGCTCGGCGCGCACGATCTCGACCTGCTCCGCGGCGGCCTCGA
Source organism: Nocardioidaceae bacterium (assembly GCA_035262905.1). GTDB lineage: Bacteria > Actinomycetota > Actinomycetes > Propionibacteriales > Nocardioidaceae > DATFRX01. The sequence continues at coordinate 29,469 of DATFRX010000286.1, read as the reverse complement.
CCAGCCGGGTCGCCTCCCGGGCAGTGGGGTCGGGCGCCGGCTCCGTACGCCGCAGATAGGACTCCATCGCGGCGACCATCGCATCGGCATCCTCGGTGCCGAGGATGGCCGCCGCTGATCGCCGGTCGTCCTGGCCGATCGCCTCGGCGCCCGGCCGGACCGAGTCCGAGATCGCACCGACGCTCGACTTGAGCAGCGGCCGGAAGCCGCCGGGATGGAACGCGGTGCCGAGCGCATGGCCCTCGCCGACCAGAGTGCGGAAGAACGGTTCGCGCGACACGCCATGGACGAGGATCCGGCCGTCCTCGGCGGCGACATGGATCCGCGGCTGCGGAATGACCTGCTGCCGGTACGGCTCGCGGGTGTGCCACCGCACCAGCCAGTGGTAGTCGACGTACTCCGCGAGGTCGGTGCTCGGCGCGATCCGCTCGACGTCGAACGCCTGCCGGCCTGCCTTCGGCCGCACGATGGCCTCGGGTCGCCCCTTCGGCTCGGTCACGATGCGCCAGCGTAGTCCGCGCTTCTGCGTCGCGTTTGTTCAAGAGCCGCGCGGACCGAACGGCCTAGCGTCGTCGACATGAGTTACTGCCATAAGGCAACGACGAGATTCGACGTCGCAGCATGGAGCGAGACGCTCGTGACCGACATCGACGGCAAGGGCATCACCGCCGGCGACAACTACTACCCGAATCGCGGACTGACCCGGACCGAGGTCAGCTACACCTACTCCGGTGACATCGAGGGCACCAGCACGGTGGTCTATCTGATCGCGTACAAGCCCGATGCCGCTCCGGTGTTCGGCTTCGAACGCTTCGAGGGCTCAATCGACGGCCACGAGGGAAGCTGCGTCTTCCGGCATGTCGGGCAGCAGGACAAGGGTTCAGTGACGGCGCACATCGAGGTCGTGCCCGGCCTGGGCACTGGCGGGCTAGAGGGCCTGACCGGCGAGGCAGAGCTGTCGATCGCCGGACACAGCGACGACGGCTACCCGCTGATCCTGTCGTACGAGATCGCCTGATCCGAGTCGGCGGGCGACAGCCGCCGGTCCTAGCGCGGGTCGCTGACGCAGAACTCGTTGCCCTCGGGGTCCTGCATCAGCGTCCAGGTGTCGAACTCGGTCTGCACCGACCCGCCGAGCGCGACCAGTCGCTCCACCTCGGCCGACCGATCGGCCGCCAGCACGTCGACGTGCACCCGATTCTTGGCGGCCTTCTTCTCCGGCACCTGCTGGAAGCACATCGAGGGACCCGGCCCGTCGAGCAGCACGACCGGATCGGTCTCGGGCGTCAGCCCCTGCTCGGCGAGGCGAGCGATCTCCTCGTCGTCGTACGGCCGGATCGAATAGCCGTCGAGGACCGTGGTCCAGAACCGTGCGAGCGACGGAGCGTGCTCACAGTCGACGACGATCTCGTACAGGGTCGCCATCGGACCTGCCTAACTGTCGGAGTCGTCGGACCGGGCGGAGGTCTTCTTGGCGGCCGCCTTCTTGGCCGTGGTCTTCTTCGCCGTCGACTTCTTCGCGCTCTTCTTGGCGGCCTTCTTGGCCGAGCGCTTGCGCGGGGCCGGTCCCTTGGCGCGCTTCTCCGCCAGCAGCTCAGCGGCCCGCTCGAGGGTGATCTCGTCGACCGAGTCGGCCTTGCGCAGGGTCGCGTTGGTCTCGCCGTCGGTGACGTACGGCCCGAATCGGCCGTCCTTGACCACGATCGGCTTCTCGCTGTTCGGATCGGTGCCGAGCTCGCGCAACGGCGCCGATGCGGCCCGGCGGCCACGCTGCTTCGGCTGCGCGAAGATCGCCAGCGCCTGCTCGAGCGTGATCGTGAACAGCTGCTCCTCCGACTCGAGGGAGCGGGAGTCGGAGCCCTTCTTGAGGTACGGCCCGTAGCGACCGTTCTGGGCCGTGATCGGCTCGTCGGACTCGGGGTCCTTGCCGACCGTACGCGGCAGGGTCAGCAGCCGCAGGGCGTCGTCCAGGGTGATCGTGTCCAGCGACATCGACTTGAACAGGCTCGACGTCCGGGCCCTGGTGCCCTTCGGCGAGTCCTCCGGCAGCACCTCGGTGACGTACGGACCGTAGCGACCGTTCTTGGCCACCACCGGACGGCCGGTCTGCGGGTCGTCGCCGAGCGGAATCTCCATCCCGGCAGGCTTGGCCAGCAGCTCACGGGCCAGGTCGAGGGTCAGCTCGTCCGGCGGCAGATCCTCCGGGATGTTCGCCCGTCGCTCCTCGCCGTCCTCGACGTAGGGCCCGTAGCGACCGACCCGGACCGCGATGCCGTCGCCAAGCGGAAACGTGGACAGTGCCCGGGCGTCGATGTCGCCGAGGTCGCCGGCCATCTGGCGCAGGCCCTCGATGTCGCCCTCGCCGAAGTAGAACCGGGCGAGGACGCCGGTGCGCTTGGCCCGGCCGCCCGCGATGTCGTCGAGCACGTCCTCGAGCCGAGCCGTGAACTGGTAGTCGATCAGGTTGGCGAAGTGCTCCTCGAGCAGCCGCACGACGGCGAACGCCAGCCAGGCCGGCACCAGCGCCGTGCCCTTCTTGTAGACGTAGCCCCGGTTGAGGATCGTCCCGATGATCGACGCGTAGGTCGACGGCCGCCCGATCTCACGCTCCTCGAGCTCGCGGACCAGCGTCGCTTCGGTGAACCGGGCCGGGGGTCGGGTCTCGTGCCCGGTCGGATCCAGCGACACGACCGACACGACATCGCCCTCGGCCACGTCCGGCAGCCGGGTCTCGCGGTCGTCCTGGTCGGCGCGCGGGTCGTCGCGGCCCTCGACGTAGGCCTTGAGGAACCCGTGGAAGACCAGGACGCGTCCGCTCGCGGTGAACTCGCAGTTCTCGCCCGACGTCGCTCCGGCGCCCAGCCTGACGGTGACCGTGCGACCCTGCGCGTCCTTCATCTGGCTCGCCACGGTGCGCATCCAGATCAGCTCGTAGAGCCGGTACTCGTCGCCGGACAGCCCGGTCTGGCGCGGTGTACGGAACGACGAGCCGGCCGGCCGGATCGCCTCGTGCGCCTCCTGGGCGTTCTTGACCTTGGTGGTGTACGTCCGGGGCTGCTCCGGCAGGTAGTCGGCGCCGTACAGCTCCTGCACCTGGGTCCGCGCCGCCGCGATCGCCGTTCCCGACAGGGTCGTCGAGTCGGTCCGCATGTAGGTGATGAAGCCGTTCTCGTAGAGCCGCTGCGCCACCTGCATCGTCCGGGCGGCGCCGTAGCCGAGCTTGCGGGACGCCTCCTGCTGCAGCGTCGTGGTGCGGAACGGCGCGTAGGGCCGCCGCGTGTAGGGCTTGGCCTCGACCGATCGGACCGTGAACTGCTTGTCCCGGAGGCCGGCCGCGAGTGCGGTCGCGCCCTCCTCCGACAGGTGGACGACGTCGGCGGTCTTGAGCTCGCCCTGCGCGGTGAAATCGCGGCCCTGGGCGACCCGGCGGCCCTCGACGCCTGTCAGCTTGGCCGGGAACCGACGCGGGTCCTTGTCCTCACCGGCGTCGAAGCTGCCCTCGATGTCCCAGTAGGTCGCGGCGCGGAATGCCATCCGCTCGCGCTCGCGGTCGACGACGAGCCGGGTCGCGACCGACTGCACCCGGCCGGCCGACAGGCCCGACATGACCTTCTTCCACAGCACCGGGCTGACTTCGTAGCCGTAGAGCCGGTCCAGGATGCGCCGGGTCTCCTGCGCGTCGACGAGGTCCTCGTCGACGTTGCGCGGGTTGGCGACCGCATCGGCGATCGCCTGCGGCGTGATCTCGTGGAACACCATGCGGCGAGCCGGCACCTGCGGCCGCAGCTCCGCCAGCAGGTGCCAGGCGATCGCCTCACCCTCGCGGTCTTCATCTGTGGCGAGGTAGAGCTCGTCGGAGTCCTTGAGGAGCTTCTTGAGCTTGGTGATCTGCTGCTTCTTGTCCTTGGGCACGACGTAGACCGGCTCGAAGTCGGCCTCGACGTTGACCCCCAGCCGGGCCCACGGCTCGCCCTTGTACTTGGCCGGCACCTCGGATGCGTTGTGCGGCAGGTCGCGGATGTGGCCGATCGACGACTCCACGACATAGTCGTCCCCGAGGTAACCGGCAATCGTGCGCGCCTTGGCCGGCGACTCGACAATGACGAGTCGGCGACCTGAGGGCTCACTCGCAGCCACTGACTTCTCCTGGGAGATCGGGGTTCTCGGGGTCGTACGCCGTCTTTTGAACGACCAGCCAATGGGACACGGTAACGCGCCGCGTCAAATCGAGGCGTCCGGGCGGCGTCTCCAGCGCGTACGGTCAAGGCTGTGGGGTCCCGTATCGCGGCAGCGTTAGTGGCTTTGTCCGTGGTCGCGGCCGGCTGCTCGGACGACGCCGACGACCCACCCTCGCGATTCCAGCCGTCACCGCAGCCCACCGCCCGGACGTCCGAGACTCCGTCATCGCCGGCAGCCGTCCAGCCGCTCGCCCTGGCGATCAACGTCCACCGGCCCGCCGCCGACATCGGACGGCCTTTGGCCCGGCGGATCATTGCCGGCGAGCCGGTGCGTTGGGCCGATCTGGGCCAGGCCGGAGGTCCGGTCCGGGTACGCCGCGGGCCGGGCGCACTCGACTCCGTGGCCGACCACCCGGCCGTACTCGCGGTCGCACCGGCGTCGACCCTGCGGCCCACGGTGCAGCCGGTCTCGGTCGACGGCGTCGATCCATTGCGGTCGCCGCACCGCTATCCCCTGACGACTGCCGCGGACGAGCCGGTCGGCGAGGTCACGACCGTCACGGTCGCCGGCGACATCATGCTCGGTCGCGGCGTCGGCGCCCGGCATGTCGCCGATCCCGGCCGGCCGTTGCAGCCGTTGGCCGATCGGCTTCGGTCGGCCGAGCTGACCGTCGGCAATCTCGAGAGCACGCTGTCCGACGACGGTGTGCCGCAGCAGCCGGGGGACGACTCGTTCGCAGCGAATCCCGCGGTCGTCGGCGCGCTGGCAGCGGCCGGGTTCGACGTGTTGTCGCTGGCGAACAACCACACCGGCGACTACGGAGAAGGAGCCCTGCGGGACACGATGCGCCGTCTCGACCACTCCCCGATCCGTCGGGTCGGCGCCGGTGTCGATGCCGAGGCAGCCTGGCGGCCGGTGGTGCTGACCCGGGACGGCATCCGGATCGGGTTCGTGGCGTTCAACGCCATCGGCGAGACGCCTCGGGCCACCGCTTCGCAGCCCGGCGCGGCCGAGGTGCGGATGCGGCCACGAACCGGGCCGCTCGACGGCGGAGATCTCAAGCGGTTGACCAGCACGATCGAGGAGCTGACCAAGCGGGCCGACATCGTGATCGGGCTGCCGCACTGGGGCGAGCAGTACACCAACGCGCCGGTGCCTGATCAGCGCCGCGTCGGCCGGGCGATGCTCGACGCGGGAGCCGACATCGTCGTCGGCGGGCATCCGCACTGGGTGCAGGGCATCCAGACGCATCGGGGCGGGCTGGTCGTCAACTCGCTCGGCAACTTCGTCTTCGACATGGACTTCTCGCAGGAGACCGAGGAGGGCGTGCTGCTCGAGCTGGTCTGGTGGGGGTCCGAGCTGATGGGAGCCCGGTTCGTGCCGTACGTCATCGACAACGACTACGTGCCCCGCCTCGCGCACGGGCCCCGCGCCGAGGCGACCCTCGACCGGATCTGGTCGGCCAGCGATCCCCCGTTCAGCAACTAAGTAGCGCCGCGTGTAAGTGGCGACGCCTGAAGGCCGCCTAGGACCGGCCGCCGCCCAGCCACTCCCACATCAGACGGCCGACCCTGGCCAACTGCCGCGGCTGCGGGACACCCGGACGGTCGGCGGCGCTGTGGTACTCCGCGTAGGAGGTGCCGCCGACCCGCGCGGCCGGGAGGCCAGCCTTGTCGAACGACCAGTGGTCACTGGCCTGGTTCGCACACGGCTCCGCAGGAATGTCCAGGCGGCCGGCGGTCCGCAGCAGCGAGCGACGAACCGTCGGCGGCTCCAGACCGCCGCTGCACACCGGCACCACGGGACCGACGCCGACCCGGTCCATCGAGACCATGGCGTCGAGGGACCGCCGCTGGCGTCCGGACATCGCCTCGACGTAGGCCGACGACCCGAAGTGATGGTCGTCGTCACCGTCGCCGCGTGGCTCCTCGCCGCCGAACGCCACGAACACCACGGGCAAGCGCGGCGGCGTCGCGGCCGCGAGGCGAGCCAGCTCGAGCAGCACCGAGATGCCCGACGCGTTGTCCTCTGCACCCGGCGCCTGCGGAACGGTGTCGAGATGCGCCCCGACGATGCGGTAGGGATCGCCGGGCTGCAGGTCGGCCGTCGGCGCGATGATGTTCCAGGTATGTCCGGCATCGACCGGGATGCCCCACGACACTCCGGCCGGCACCCGGATCCGCTCGCGGTCGACGTCGTAGCCAAGGCGGGCGAACCGATCGGTCACCCATTCGGCCGCCCGTTCGAACTCCGGCGAGGCCGCCTCGCGCGGCCCGATCCGGCCGGCCAGCCGGCGAATCGTCCGGAGTGCGGCGTCCTTGTCGAACCGGGGCGGATCGGGCGCGACGGGCGTCGTCTCGGTCTCCACCGGCTCACGGGTCTCCACCGGTCCACTGGGCGGCGCCGAGCTCGACTCCGGTGACGCCGTCGGAGAAGCCGATCGCCCGGTGTCCGGCTCAGCGGTCGGCTCGTCCTCGGAACAGCCGACCACGCCCAGCGCCACCACAGCCGCCAGCGCCCACCGCCCCGGATTCACGCCTCCACCCTCCATCGGCCGGCCCGATGGCACAACCGCGCCCGTCGCATGGAGCGGCCGCGGGATGGGTACTGGAGAGGCGTACCCACCGGAGGACAGCATGACCGACTACGGAGCACATGACAGCTTTGTCTGGCAAGCGTTGGTGCGGCTGCCCGTGCCCGTCGAGCAGCGGGTGCGGACCCAGCTCGCCCAGTATCTGGCGCGGGTCGAAGCGATGACCGAGGCGCAGCAGCGTGGCGTGATGGTCGAGCCGCGATATCGCCGGTCGCCGGTCGAGCAGTTCGAAGCCGAGGCCGACCGGCTGAGCGAGTGCGGTGATCCGGCCGCACCGGTGTGGCAGGCTCTCGCTGAGGCGGAGCGGCTCGCCATCCAGGTCGAGGAGATGGAGCCGGACCTCGACTCGTAAGCCGGACCGGCGAAGACCCCGGGAGCGACACCCATGGCAGTCCTGTGGATTCGATGGCCAGACCACGAGATCGAGCTCCAGTACGACGACGAGACCCTCGCCAGGGTCCTTGTCATGCTCGACGAGGACATCGGCCGGCGCAGTGGCATCTGGCTCAACCTGCTCGACCCCGACGCGGACGACCGACCCGACCTGTTCCTCTCCGAAGCCGGACAGCCGCACCGCTTGGTCTGGCTGCCGGCGTCCCGCATCGACGTCGAGGCTCGATTCGACGGCGACGTCCCGCACCAGGCCAGCGCCTTGGCGGTGCTCGGATCCGCGGAGTACAGGTCTGTCACGCCGCCAACCTAAGCGCCGTCGCCCGAGCAGCCGGGCGACCGCATCACGCCTGTGGATGATCGCACCGCCGACCCCCGCTGTGGACGAAACCGAGCCCGCTTAGCGTGTACGCATGCCGACGACGACCGTGCACACGACGTACCTCGAGCAAACCGACGCGAGCGACCTGCGTCCGGCCCGGCCGCCGCACGCCGTCGACGTCGTCCGGGCCGAGCTCCCCTCACCGGCGTTCAACCGCTTCCTGTTCACCGCCGTCGGGGGCGACTGGCACTGGACCAGCCGGATGGACTGGACGTTCGATCGGTGGAGTGAGTACCTGAATCGCCCCGGCGTCGAGACCTGGGTCGCCTGGCAGCAGGGCACGCCCGCCGGCTACGTCGAGCTCGACGCGCAGCCTGACGGCGTCGTCGAGATCGCGTTCTTCGGCCTGCTCGCCGACTTCATCGGTCGCGGCATCGGTGGCCACCTCCTCACGGTCGGCACCGCGAGGGCATGGGATCTGGCCAGCCGATGGCCGCAGCGCGACGCGACCAGGCGGGTGTGGGTCCACACCTGCAACCTCGACGGGCCACATGCGCTCGCCAACTACCAATCCCGGGGTTTTCGGATCTACCAGGAGACCGACAAGGACGAGGAAGTACCAGCGACTCCGCCCGGTCCCTGGCCCGGCGCCCGGCCGTCGGAGTAGCCATGTCGACCACCACCGTGCACCACCCGTGGTTCGCCCGCTGCTACGCCCGGATGAGCGTCAAGATGGAGCCGGAGGTCGTGCCGCACCGGCAGCGGCTGCTGCTCGGGCTCAGCGGGCGGGTGATCGAGATCGGCGCCGGCAACGGACTCAACTTCGCGCACTACCCGCCCGAGGTGAGCCAGGTGTACGCCGTCGAGCCGGAGCCGCATCTGCGCGGACTCGCGGCCGAGCAGGCGGCTGCTGCCGACACCGACATCGAGGTCGTCGACGGCGTCGCGGATCGGCTGCCCGCCGACGATGCGGGCTTCGACGCCGCGGTGTTCTCGCTCGTGCTCTGCTCAGTGCCGGATCAGGCAGCCGCCCTCGCCGAGGCCCATCGGGTGCTGCGTCCGTCCGGCGAGGTGCGCTTCTACGAGCACGTCATCGCCGACACGGCCGGTCTGCGCCGCGTGCAGCGAGTGCTCGACGCCACCGTCTGGCCCTGGTTCGTCGGCGGCTGCCACCTGCTCCGCGACACCACATCCGCGATCGAGCAGGCCGGCTTCACGATCACGACGCTCGAACGGCTGCGGGTCCCGGACACCGGGATGGCAATGCCCGCGTCGCCGCACATCCTCGGGACCGCCGTCCGACGCTGACGGCCGACGCGACCTCAGTCCAGCGCGACCAGGTCGGAGTACTCCGTGTGGTTGTCGAGCCAGCCCCGGACGTAGGGGCAGTAGGCGACGACGGTGCGCTGGTTGGCCCGGGCCTCGTCGAGCACGTGCCGGACGAGGACGCTCTCCAGCCCGTTGCCTTCGTACGGCGACTCGATCTCGGTATGGAGCAGCACCAGCCGATCGCCGGTCAGCCGGTACGACAGGACACCCGCCGGAATGTCGTCCGCATACACCTCATATCGTCGCCGATTGGCGCGTTCAAGCACCGCCACGTCCACCTGAACAGGTCCTCCCTCTCGGCCGCCCACTCGCGAGCACACCCGTGCACCCAGGCAGCCGAGTGTGCCCAACAATAGGATCACCGTATGCCGCGGATCTACCTCCATATCGGAGCGCCGAAGACCGGCACGACCTATCTGCAGGGCGTGCTGTTCGACCGCCGCGCGCAGCTCGCCGACGCCGGCGTCCTCTACCCCGGCCGCTACGCCGAGGCGCACTTCGAAGCCGTCGTCGACCTGCGCGATCTGGCCTTCGGCGGCCATCGCGACCAGACCTGGCGCGGCCGCTGGCGCCGGCTGGTCGACGAGGCGCTGAACTGGCCCGGCGAGAGCGTCGTCATCTCCCATGAGCTGCTGTGCGGCGCCAACGAGGAGACCGTCGCCGAGGCGATCGAGTCCTTCGGCGACTACGAGGTCCACGCCCTCTACACCGCGCGTGATCTGGGCCGCCAGGTGCCGGCGATGTGGCAGGAGTACGTCAAGAACCACGCCACCGTGCCCTTCGAGCGCTACGTACGCCGCCTCACGCAGCAGCCCCGCAAGGGCCGGGTCGCCAACACGTTCTGGCGCCAGCAGCAGGCCGCCGAGGTCGCCACGCGCTGGTGCCCGCCGCTGCCGCCGGAGCGGTTCCACCTCGTCACGGTGCCGCCGGCGGGCGCGTCGCCGACGCTGTTGTGGGAGCGGTTCGGCTCGGTGCTCGGCATCAAGCCCGACCAGGTCGACGCCGAGCGCGACTCCGCCAATACCTCGATGGGCTACGTCGAAGCCGAGCTGCTGCGCCGGGTCAACCGCTCGCTCGGCGACTCGATGCCCTGGCCCGCCTACGAGACGACGGTGAAGGGCTGGTTCGCCGAGGAGTTCCTCGTCGAGCTCGGCTCCGACGACCGCCCGACGGTCCCGGCGTCCGCTCGGGACTGGCTGACCACCGAGGCGGACCAGATGATCACCGCGCTCGACAAGTCCGGGGTCGACGTCGTCGGTGACCTGAGCGAGCTCCGTCCGGAGTTCGGGGCGACTACCTCGCACCCGGTCGATGGCGCCGTGCTCGAGGCCGCCGCCGACGCGATCGCCGCGCTGCTCACCGAGCGGGCCGGTCGGCACTGGACCGGGCGGGGCAGTCCGATCGTGGCCCGGGCCCGCCGCAGCGGCCTGGTCCGCGCACTGCCACGCGGCGTGCAGGAGTGGCTCAAGCGCCGGGTCAACGACTGAGGCTCCGCGGCTGGCCGGCGGTCAGGCCAGCCGGACCCGGGGATCCAGCGCGGCGTACGCGAAGTCCACGACGATGTTCGCGATGACCACGGCGGCGGCCGCGATGAGGACCACGCCGATGATGACCGGCAGGTCCTGCTGGTTGATCGCGTCGACCGCGGTCTTGCCGAGCCCGGGCAGGCTGAAGACGGTCTCGACGACCACGACCCCACCGATCAGCTGGCCGATGTCGATGCCGAACTGCGTCACCACCGGCGTCAGTGCGCTGCGCAGGGCGTGACGGTAGACGACCCGGCGCTCCTTGAGACCCTTCGCCCGAGCCGTACGGATGTAGTCCTCACCCAGCACGTCGAGCATCGAGCTTCGGGTCAGCCTGGTGTACGTCGCGGCCAGCAGCAGCGCGAGCGTGAACCACGGCAGGATCATGTGCTGGGCCCAGCTCCTCGGATCTTGCGAGAAGGGGACGTAGTCGCCGGCCGGGAACCATGTGATACCCGCCAGCGTGAGCCGGTAGTAGAGCAGGTAGATCATCATGATGCCGAGCAGGAAGGACGGCATGGAGTAGAAGAACAGCGCGAAACCGGTGACGCTGCGATCGGCGACCGACCGCGGATGCACTGCGGAGAGCACGCCGGAGAAGACGCCCAGCACCATCCAGAGGACGGCGGCGCCGAGTGCCAGCGACAGCGTGATCGGAAACGCCTGACCGATGACATGCGTCACCGGGACCTGGTGGTAGTAGTCGTAGCCGAGATTGCCGTGAATCGCGTTGTTGAGGAACGTGAGGTACTGCTTCCACGCGGGCTGGTCGAGTCCGAGCCGATGCTCGACGATGGCGATCGTCTTCGGGGTCGCCTGGCGACCGGCCAGGGTGCGGGCGACGTTGTTGGGAACGAGGAAGAACAGCGCGAACACGGCGACCGTGATCAGCCAGAGCACGAAGATTCCCTGGAGGACCCGCCGGAAGAGGTAGCCCCACATCGTCGCTCACTCCCTCCAGTTCTCGACCAGCTGCTCGGCGCGCGGGTCGAAGGCGTCCCGAACGCTGTCGCCGAACAGGTTGAACGCCAGCGTCGTGATCACCAGCGCGAGGCCGGGGAAGATGATGAACCACCACGACGTCGTGTAGTAGCCCTGAGCGTCGCTGAGCATGCCGCCCCAGTCGGCGGTCGGCGGGGCGAGACCCAGACCCAGGTACGAAAGCGTGGCCTGCGTGACGATCACGACCGGCACCAGCAGCGAGGCGTAGACGATGACCGGCGCCATGACGTTGGGCAGGATCTCGACGAACATGATCCGCCACGGACGGACGCCGATCACCCGTGCGGCCTGGATGTACTCCCGCTCGCGGATCGAGAACACCTGGCCGCGGACGATGCGGGCCACTGCCGCCCAGCTGAAGAAGCCGATGACCAGGATGGTGACCGTCAGACTCGGACCGGTGATCGACACCAGCGCGATCGCGAGCAGGATGAACGGCAGGGACAGGATGACGTCGATGAGCCGGGCCAGCACCGAGTCGATCCATCCGCCGAAGAAGCCCGAGATGAGGCCGACGACGGCCCCGGTCACGACGGTGATCCCGGTCGCCACGACTCCGACCAAGAGCGAGATCCGGGCTCCGTACGCGATCCGTACCAGAATGTCGCGACCGAGGTCGTCGGTGCCGAGCCAGAATTTGGAGCTCGGCGGCATCGGCAGTCCGTCGGGCGAGAGCCCCGTGTTGCGGTACTGCTGGTTGGGCGGGTGACCGGTGACAGCCGCAACCAATGGGGCTCCGATGGCGAGCAGGATGATCAACACGATCACGCCCAGTGAGATCATCGCCATCCGATCCCGGCGCAAACGGCGCCAAGCCAGGGCCCAGACACTCCGCCCAACGACCGCTGGTGGCACCTCGGCGGTGGATTGGGCATGCGTCTGTGAGGCTCGGCTGCCGGTCCGAACACTCATCTGGCCCTCCTCACTGCGTCAGCTTTGTCGCCGGAATCGCAGAAGTGCCCCACCTCAGCCGCAGAGCTGCGCAAGGTGGAGACGAGGTGAGGCACTTCTGCCATCTCGACGCCGGGTTGTCTCCGGGGGCCCGGGTGGGGTGGCTTGGGGCCCGGGCCCCCGGAGGTCTATGGGGAATCAGCCGCCTTGTGCGTCCGAGTTCAGCCAGACATTCGTTGGATCGAAGTTCTGGATGGCTGGGATGTAGACGGCGTTGTTCACCTGACTGGCGTGGTAGTTGGGCTGCTTCGGCTCAGTGATCGGGAAGAACACGGCGTCCTTCATCACCTGGGCGTCAGCCTGGGCCCACAGGCCCGCAGCCTGGCTCTCACTCGGCGCTGCCACGGCCTGTGAGATCAGGTTGTTGGTCTTCGCGCTGCTGTAGAGGCCGAAGTTGCTGCCCAGCGGCGGGAACGACGGCTCTCCGGAGAACAGCGGCTTGAAGAAGGTCAGTGCCGCGTTGCCGTACCAGTCGGGGCCCCATCCGGCCAGCGCCAGGTCCCACGTTCCGCGCTTGGCGGCATTGGGCACCTCGAGGTACTTCGTGTAGAAGTCCGCGTTCGGAACCGCGACGCCGGTGACGTTGATGCCGACCTTGCCGAGGTCCTGCTGGACGGTGGCGAAGGTCTTCCGGCTGCCCTCCGACGAGTTGCGGTAGAGGAACTTCACCGTCATCCCGTTCGGGTGACCTGCGGCTGCCAGCAGCTGCTTGGCCTTGGTGGGGTTGTAGGGGTACGGGTCGGCCGGCTGCGATCCGGTGATCCCGGTCGGCAGCACGTGGGTCAGCGGCGGGTTCAGCGTTGGTCCGCCGAGGACCTGGATGATGTGGTCCCGGTTGAGCGCGTACTCCAGGGCCTCCCGCACGCGGATGTCGTTCAACGCCGAGCCGTTGTTGGGCGAGGCCATGTTGAAGACGATGTACGGGTTGGTGGAGAACGTGTCACCGAGGTTCAGGTTGGGGTCGTTGGTGTTCATCAGGCCCGGCAACTGCGACGGCGGCGGGAAGTTGTCCCACTCCATGTCCGCGGTGTCAGTCCCGGTCTGCAGTTGCAACTGGGTCGAGTCCTGGCTCACCGTCTCGTCCACGACGATCTTGTCGACGTACGCCTTGTGGATCGGGTCGGTCGCCGGGTTCCAGGCCGGGTTGCGGGTATAGACGATCTGCTTGGTCGGATCCCAGGTCTGGACCTGGTAAGGACCGTCGGAGATCTGGTGCTGACCGAGCGCGGTGCTCGCCGGCAGGTAGTTGAGAACTTCCTTGGGTGCCGGGGAGAACGCCGGCATCGTCAGCATGTCGACGAAGTAGGTCGCCGGGTGGGTCAGCTTGAACACCACGGTGTGGTCGTTCGTCGCGGTGACGCCCGGAATCGTGTTGGAGTCGATGTAGTTGCGGATCGCATCGACCGACTGACCGACCTTCTCGAAACCGTTGCAGAAGCTCTGATAGCCGACGATCAGGTCGGCGAAGTCAGGAGTTCCGCCGAACGGCTGGACCGGGTTGCAGGTCCGCATCACACCGCGTACGACATCTTGCGCCGTCACGTCCCGTTCGGGGGTCGTATTCCATTTCACCCCTTGGCGCATCGTGATGGTGTATGTCTTGCCGTTGTCGGTGATGCCGCCGTTGGCGACCGTCGGAATCTGCGTCGCGAGGTCCGGCGTCGCCGTGGTCGACTGATTGGGGTCGGCGGGATAGGTGAACAGCTGCCGAGTCCACATGCGGAGATTGAGGTAGCCGATCGAGTAATAGCTGATGTTCGGGTCCATGTAGTCCACATCGCCCGCACCCAGCATGTTGAGCGTCCCTCCCCGGACAGCTTGCCCTTCGGCGCTTGAGCCACTGGAGTTGTTGGAGCTGCCACACGCCGAGGCCATCAGCAGGAGTACGCCCACGGCCGCGGTTCCCACGAGCCGGTGGGTCTTCGTATGCATCTGGGCCTCCTGGGTATTTCGGTTGTGACCCCCACCGTGCGAGCCCTCCAATGAGAGAACGATGAGCGTCCACAGGCGACTCTCACGAGACCGGTCGGTTTCTTATCCCACGCGAATTTCGGGACCCCAAACTTCATCTGCGGCTCATACGCAGCGAGCAACCGTGGGCGTGACGTCTCGGGAACTGCGTAAGGAGCGACGGACATGAATTCCGCAACCCACCTCGAAACGCCCACGACACCCACACCGTCGACCGGGCCCCCTGCCGGGCAGCCTCCGATGCCGCCTCCACCCGAGGCCGAGTCGCATCGGGGCCGGCGGGTCCTGGCCGGAGTCGCCGCCGCGCTGGTCCTCATGGTCGGCTCCGGAGCGGTCGGCGGCTGGGCGGCCACCCAGTCCGACAGCGACACGGCAGCCGCACCCACGCACCCGGCAGCGGTCGCGCCGGTGGTCCACCAGCAGCTCGGGCACCCGGCATCGCTGGCCGGCATCGTCCGGGCGGTCCAGCCCAGCGTGGTCTCGATCAAGACCAACGTCGGCGAGGGATCCGGGGTCGTGCTCGACAACTCCGGCCACATCCTCACCAACAACCACGTGGTCGCGACGGCAAGCGGCAACACCGTCTCGGTGACGACCAACGACGGGTCGTCCCACACCGGCACGATCGTCGGGACCGACCCACGTAGCGACCTCGCCGTGGTCCAGGTCTCCGGGGTGAACCTCCCGCCGGCCACGTTCGGCAACAGCAGCGCGATGCGCGTCGGCGACACCGTGCTCGCCCTCGGCAGCCCGCTCGGCCTGCAGGGCACGGTCACCTCGGGCATCGTGAGCGCCAAGGGCCGCACCATCAACGAGACCGGCGAGACACCCGGCTCCGGCGTGACCGCGATCTCCGGCGCCCTCCAGACCGACGCCGCGATCAACCCGGGGAACTCCGGCGGCGCGCTGGTCAACACCGCGGGCCAGGTGATCGGCATCAACACCGCGATCGCCACCTCCGGCGGCAGCAGCGGCAACATCGGCGTCGGCTTCGCGATCCCCTCGAACACCGCGAAGTACGTCGCGCAGCGGCTCATCCAGGGTGAGCCGGTGGCGCACCCGTACATGGGTGTGGGTCTGGCCGACACCAGCACCAACGGCGCGCTGATCGGCGCGGTCGACCCCGGAAGCCCGGCCGCGACAGCCGGCCTCCGTCCCGGTGACCTGGTCACCGCGATCAACGGCCAGCCGATCCGCAGCGCCGACGACCTGGTCGCCGCGGTCCAGCAGGATCACGTCGGACAGTCCGTCACGCTGACGTACACCCGTCAAGGCACCCAGCACACCACCACGGTCACGCTCGGGAACGCGCCTCGATAGATCGCAATCACCCCCAGCCAGTGGCGCCCCGGTTGTCTCTCCCCTCCCGCCGCTCATAGGACAACCGGCGGCGCCACTCTCATCGTCACCTCACCGAAGCGCGGGGATCCTGCCGGAGACCCCGTCTTTGCGCCGCCGACCCTTGGGCACCGGGCGGGGCCGGACGGTCTCACCCTGCACCTCGCTTCGAAGGAGGCCCGATGCCCTCGGCGACCACGTCCCACCGGCGAGCTTTCGCGGTCGAGCTGGCCATGCTGGCGAAGACCTTCCACACCCCCGCCGAGCCGGTCCACGCCGTCCGCGGTGTGAACCTGCGGATCGCCCCCGGCGAGACGGTCGCGCTGCTCGGTCCGAACGGAGCCGGCAAGTCGACCACGATCGACATGCTGCTCGGCCTGGCGAATCCGGACACCGGCCTGGTCCGGGTGTTCGGCCGCCCACCGGCCGATGCGGTCGCAGAGGGCTCGATCGGCGCGATGCAGCAGACCGGCGGGCTGATCCCGGACCTGTCGGTACGCGAGCTCGTCACCATGGTGGCCTCGCTCTACGCCGATCCGATGCAGGTCGACGACGTACTCGAGCTCACCGGAATCGAGGACATCGCGCGGCAGCGCACCAATCGGCTCTCGGGCGGGCAGACCCAGCGGGTCCGGGCCGCCATCGCACTCGTGGGCGATCCCGAGCTGCTGGTGCTGGACGAGCCGACCGTCGGCATGGACGTCGAGTCGCGGCGATCGTTCTGGCAGACGATGCGGACCTACGCCTCGACCGGGCGGACGATCCTGTTCGCCACCCACTACCTCGACGAGGCCGACGACTACGCCGACCGAGCCGTGCTGATGGCGCGTGGCCGCGTGGTTGCGGACGGCCCGACCACTGTCATCAAGGCGATGGTGGGCTCCCGAACGATCCGCGCCACCCTGTCGAACGCGGACCGCGTGCTTCTGCACAGCCTGCCCGGGATCGTCAGCGTCGACCGCCACGGCGAGGCGGTGATCCTGTCCTGCTCGGACTCCGACGCCGCCATCCGCGCCCTGCTCCAGGCGTACCCCGACGCCCGGGACATCGAGATCATCGGCGCCGGACTCGAGCAGGCGTTCCTCCAGCTGACCGCCGACCAGCCGCCGCCAGGGATTCCTCGGCAGGCGAGCGCGCCGCAGCAGGAGAACCTGCTGTGACCTACCTGCGCTACGAGCTGATCCGGACCTTCCGCAACATCCGGTTCGTCATCTTCGCCTTCGCCTTCCCGCTGGTGCTCTACCTGGTCATCGCCGCACCGAACCGGAACGAGCACAGCCTGGCCGGCACCGGGATCTCCGCACCGCTCTATTACATGGTCGGACTCGCGACCTTCGCCGTCATGACCGGAGCGGTCAGCAGCGGCGCCCGGATCGCGGCCGAGCGCCAGGTCGGCTGGAACCGGCAACTGCGCGTCACCCCGCTGCGATCCCGCACCTACCTCGTCACCAAGGTCGTCACGGCGTACGCGATGGCGCTGGCGAGCATCCTGCTGCTCTACGCCGCCGGCATCGCCCTGGGCGTACGCATGTCGGCCGGCGACTGGCTGGAGATGACCGGCCTGTTGCTCGTCGGGCTCATTCCGTTCGCGGCGCTGGGTGTGCTCGTCGGTCACCTGGTGTCCGCCGACACGATCGGGCCGGTGATGGGCGGCGTGGCGGCCCTGCTCGCGTTGCTCGGCGGCACCTGGTTCCCGATCACTAGCGGGTTCATGTACGACCTGGCCCGCAGCCTGCCGTCCTACTGGCTCGTGCGGGCCAGCCACGTCCCGATCGGGAGCACCGGCTGGGGCTCGCTGGGCTGGCTGGTCGTCGCGGCCTGGTCGGTCGCGCTGATCGCCCTCGCCGCCCGCGCCTATCGCCGCGACACCCGACCGGCATGACTGGATTGCCTCAGTCAATTCTCATCTCACGCTCATAGGTGCGGAGTACCTTCGGGACATGCGTCTCCTGGTAGTCGAGGACGACGTGAAGATGGCGTCCCTGCTGAAGCGCAGCCTGAAGCGCGAGGGCTACGGAGTCGACGTCGCGAGTACGGGGGCCGACGCGGTGTGGGCGGGCCGGGAGTTCCCGTACGACGCGATCGTGCTCGACGCGATGATCCCCGCGCCCGATGGGTTCGAGGTGTGCCGGCAGCTCCGCACGGAGGGTAAGTGGATGCCGGTCATCATGCTCACCGCTCGCGGCGCGGTCGGCGACCGGATCCGGGGCCTCGACGCCGGTGCCGACGACTACCTGCTCAAGCCGTTCGCGTTCGCGGAGTTGCTTGCCCGGCTGCGGGCGCTGCTCCGTCGCGAGGCCGGCGAACGCCCGGCGATGCTCAGCGCCGGTGACCTGGAGCTGGACCCGGCCGGTCACGTCGTTCGCCGCGGCGAGGCCTCGATCAGCCTGTCCGCCCGCGAGTTCTCCGTGCTCGAGCTGCTGCTGCGTCGCAAGGGCGAGGTGCTCAGCCGGACCGCGATCCTCGAACACGTCTGGGACTTCGCCTACGACGGCACGTCCAACGTGGTCGACGTCTACATCCGCTATCTCCGTGACAAGGTCGACCGGCCGTTCGGCCGCAGCGCGATCGAGACCGTCCGCGGCGCTGGCTATCGGCTGCGCCCTGACGGCGGCTGACCGTCATGCGGAGGAGGGCTTCGCTGCGTCCGCCGTCGCTGCGCGCCCGGCTGTCGGCCATCACCGCGACCGGGGCGATCGTCGTGCTCGGCGTGACCGCACTGGTCGTCTACCGCGACCTCAGCGGCCAACTCAGCTCCGCCATCACCGAGGAGCTCACCATCCGCGTCGACGACCTCGCCAAGGGCGTCGAGAACGGCTCGACGCCGCCCGGCTCCGCGCTGGTCGCCGCTCAGACCGTCTCGGCCCAGGGCGAGGTGCTCGCGCCGGCGGGCGCCGATCCGCTGCTGACCAAGGCCGAGCTCGCCGAGGCGACCCACGGCCAGATCATCATCGACCGGCCGGTCGAGGCGATCGGCAGCGAGGCCCGCCTGCTGGCGCGCCCGATCAGCGGCTCCGGAAAGGACGTCGTCGTCGGGGTCGCCGCGACCAGCACGAGACCGCTGTCGAAAGCCCGCGAACGATCACTCCGGGTGCTCGCGATCGCCGGACCGCTCCTGACCGCGGCCGTCGGCGTGGCGGCCTGGGTCGTGACCGGGGCGGCACTGCGCCCGGTCCGCCGAATGGCCGGTGAGGCCGCCACGATCTCGGCGGCCGAGCCCGGCCGTCGCCTGGCCCAGCCGCGAAGCGACGACGAGATCGCCGAGCTGGCCCGAACCCTGAACGCGATGCTGGACCGGATCGAGACCGCCATCGCCCACGAGCGGGCGTTCATCGACGATGCCGCGCACGAGCTGCGTACGCCGATCGCCGTACTCCGGGGCGAGCTCGAGCTCACCACGCACGAGCGGGACGATCCGGAGGCGGTCGCGCGGGGATTGACGAGCGCCCTGGAGGAGACCGACCGGCTGGCTCGGCTGGCCCAGGATCTGCTCACGCTGGCCCGGGCCGACGCCGGGCAGCTGGCGCCGGGCGACGCGCGCACCGAGCTGCTCGCCTCGGTTCGGGCCGGCGTCCGGCGACTGCCGCCGAAGCCGGCGGTCGAGATCGAGATACAGGGCGAGCCGACCTACGTCCGCGGCGACGAGGAGTGGCTCGAGCACATCGTGACCAACCTGGTCGGCAACGCCTGTCGGCATGCCAGCAGCCGGGTCCTCGTCACCGTCCGCGTCGTCGGCCGGCAGGCCCGGCTGGAGGTGGCCGACGACGGCGCCGGCTTCTCGCCCGAGCTGCTGCCCCGCGTGTTCGATCGGTTCGCCCGGTCGGACAGCCAGCGCGGCAGCGGCGGCGGAGCCGGGCTGGGCCTGGCCATCGTCGCCTCGATCACACAGGCCGTCGGCGGGACGGTCAGCGCCACCAACGGCGAGCCGCTCGGAGGCGCTCGGGTCGAGGTGTCCCTGCTCCGTTCGGACCGCGGTGGACCCTAGGGGTCTCATGCTGGCCTCATCGCCGCCGACACATCCTGGCGCCATGGCTGCCCTTCGGTCTGTCCCCGACGTCCGCCCCGGCCTGGTGCTGGTCGTCGACGACGATCCCAAGTTCGCGACGATCGCGATGCGCATTCTCCAGCGCATGGGGCACCGCTGCGTACGGGCCGACTCGGGCACCGAGGCGCTCCGGGCGGTACGCGAGCACCGGCCGGACGCGATCGTCCTCGACGTGATGATTCCGGCGCCGGACGGACTCGACGTGTGCCGGCAGCTGCGCTCGGACGGCTGGTCCGGCGGCGTGGTCATGGTGAGTGCCCGGCGCAGCCCGGCCGATCGGGCCACCGCGGTCGGCGCCGGTGCCGACGTATTCCTCGGCAAGCCGTTCCCGCTCGACGAACTGGTGTCGGCCGTCGACTCCCTCGTCGGCCGCTCCGTCTAGCCCACACGATCCGCCACTGCGACAGCGACCATCCGCCACTGCGACAGCAACGATCCGCCACTCGGACAGCGGGATAGTGGCTGTCCGAGTGACGAATCGAGTGGCCGGGGATCAGCTGGCGGCCGGTGCCTCCGCCGGCTCGGTCTCGCTGATCGCGATCGGACGCCGCTTGGTGATGTAGACGGCGGCCACCACGACCAGCGCGGCGATGATGGCGATCGTGATCCGGAGCGGCTTGTTCGCGTTGTCGCCCACGCTGAGGGTGACGACAGCCGGCAGGATCAACAGCGAGACCAGGTTCATCACCTTGAGCAGCGGGTTGATCGCCGGGCCTGCAGTGTCCTTGAACGGGTCGCCGACGGTGTCGCCGATGACCGTGGCCTCGTGGGCCGGTGAGCCCTTGCCGCCGTGGAAGCCGTCCTCGACGAGCTTCTTCGAGTTGTCCCAGGCGCCACCGGCGTTGGCCAGGAAGATCGCCATCAGCGTGCCGGTGCCGATCGCGCCGGCGAGATAACCCGCCAACGGACCGACGCCGAGGCCGAAGCCCACGGCGATCGGCGCCATGATCGCGAGCAGACCCGGTGTCGCGAGCTCACGCAGCGCGTCACGCGTACACATGTCGACGACCCGGCCGTACTCGGGACGACCGGTGCCCTCCATGATCCCGGGGATCTCGCGGAACTGCCGCCGCACCTCGAACACCACCGCACCGGCGGCCCGGCCGACGGCGCTGATCGCGAGGCCGGAGAACAGGAACACGACGGCTGCACCGATCAGCAGACCGACCAGAACGTTCGGGCTGAAGATGATGAACGCGAACGAGTCCGGCAGGTTGGTGAGATTGCCACCCGCGTCGACCACCTCGGAGGTGATCGAGTCGGAGTAGGAGCCGAACAGCGCGGTCGCCGCGAGTACGGCCGTCGAGATCGCGATCCCCTTGGTGATGGCCTTGGTCGTGTTGCCGACCGCGTCCAGCTCGGTGAGGATCCGAGCGCCGTTCTCGTCGACGTCGCCGGACATCTCGGCGATGCCCTGCGCGTTGTCGCTCACCGGGCCGAAGGTGTCCATCGCGACGATGACGCCGACCGTGGTGAGCAGGCCGGTGCCTGCGAGTGCGACGGCGAACAGCGAGATCACGATGACGCCGCCGCCGAGCAGGAACGCACCGTAGACGGCCGCTCCGATGACAACGGCTGTGTAGACCGCCGACTCCAGACCGATCGAGAAGCCGGACAGGATGACGGTGGCCGCTCCGGTGAGCGCGGTCTTGCCGACGTCCTGCGTGGGTCGGTGCTCGGTGCCGGTGAAATAGCCGGTCAGGGTCAGGATGATCGCCGCGAGCACGATGCCGAGCAGCACTGCCACGATCGCGATCACCCGTGGGTTGCCGTCATGGGCCGCGATGCCGCCGGACACGTCGGTCAGGTCGCTGAACGAGCCCGGCAGGTACGCGAGGGCGGCGATCGTACACAGCACGGCGGAGACGCCGGCCGAGATGTAGAAGGCGCGGTTGATCGTGGTCAGACCACCCTCGCCGGCCCGCGGGCGGGTGACGTAGACCCCGAGGATCGCGGTCAAGGCACCGATAGCCGGCACGATCAGCGGGAAGACCAGGCCCTCGGAGCCGAAGGCCGTCTTGCCGAGGATCAGCGCGGCGACCAGGGTCACCGCGTACGACTCGAACAGGTCGGCCGCCATGCCGGCGCAGTCACCGACGTTGTCGCCCACGTTGTCCGCGATCGTCGCAGCGTTGCGCGGGTCGTCCTCGGGGATCCCGGCCTCGACCTTGCCGACCAGGTCGGCGCCGACGTCGGCCGCCTTGGTGAAGATGCCGCCGCCGACCCGCATGAACATCGCGAGCAGCGCGGCGCCGAAGCCGAAGCCCTCGAGCACCGCCGGCGCGTCACTCTTGTAGATCAGCACGACGATCGAGGCGCCGAGCAGACCGAGCCCGACCGTCCCCATGCCAACGACGCCGCCGGTCCGGAAGGCGATCCGCATCGCGTTGTCGCGGTCCCCCTGCCGGGCACTGGCGGCCATCCGGACGTTCGCTCGGACCGCCAGCCACATGCCGAGGTAGCCGATCGACGCGGAGAACAGCGCGCCGATCAGGAAGAACAGTGAGCGGCCGATGCGTACCTCGGCATCGCCCGGAAGTACGAAAAGCAGCAGAAATGCCACGGCGGCGAAGACCGCCAGGGTTCTGAACTGCCGGGTCAGATAGGCGGATGCTCCTTCTTGAACGGCCCGGCCGATTTCCTTCATCCGGTCGGTGCCTTCGTCAGCAGCCAGTACCTCTTGCCGGAACATGCCAGCCATCACCAACGCCACAGCGCCGATCAGGGCTACTACGACAACGAAGGCAATGTTGCCGCCGGACAGAGACACGTCGACGCCAGAGTCCGCGAGCGTCACCGTGGACATGCGTGATCCTCCAAAAGGGGCCTAGCCGGCCCTGGGTCATGTGGTATGCGTCGGCACACCTTACCGGTTGGTTCAACCCGCTCTGACACCGAGATGGCGCGGTCGGCCAGGGCGTCAGTCGGAGAGGAACTCCAGCACCCGAGACGCGAACCGCTCCGGGTCGGCGAGATAGGCCAGATGCCCCTGACCTCGGAGTACGACAAGCCGGACGTCCCGAAGCGCCGCGGCGACGATCTCGGGATCCGCTCTGCTCCCGGCCGAGCTGTCGCCGCCGACCATCAGGAGCACGGGTACGTCGATCGTGGCGGCCACGGCCGGATCGAAGGCATCGGCTTCGTAGGCCCGAAGCTCCCGGGTGACGGTGCCGGCCGCGGCGACTCTGGCGGGCCAGGTCGGAGCCGTCCGCATGCCGTCGAGCTCCGCCTCGGTCGTCCTGACGACTTCGCGGTAGAAGGTCTCCAGCATCGCCTCGTCGCGACCGTCCGCGTGCAGCGACTCGAGCCGCTCGAGCAGCTCGCGGGCGACGGCGCGATGCGCGGCGTTCGGCGCCGGCCAGCCCTCGTAGAGCACGAGTCGGCGGACGTTGCCCGTTCGTTGAATTGCTCCGTACGCCACATTTCCGCCGAAGGAGTGGCCAAGCAGGTCGACTGGCATGCCTGCCGCTTCGGCCGCTGCATCCACCATGGCGGCGATGTCGTCGTACTCCCGGGCGAGGGAGTAGTCGGCGCCGTCCCCGCTCTGGCCGCGACCGCGGCGGTCGACCGCGTAGACGGTGGCCGCACGGGACAGCGGGGGCGCCGCCAGTCGCCAGGTGGTGTGATCGGCAGTCGTGCCCGGCACCAGCACCAGCGGGCGGCCGGATCCGGACACGAAGACAGCGATCGACGTGCCGTCGGTCGAGGTGACCTGGGTCTGGACGGCCGGAGCGGTCTCGGTCATCGGGGCTCCTCTCGAGTCCGTGTCAGCAGACTCGTTCGGCCGCGACGCACCGCATCGAGAGGCAACCCCGTCCTTCGGAGGCGGTCGGCGACCGAGCGAGTCGGGGAGCCGACCCGTCGAGTCTAGGTCCCGAACCGGGCTGTCCGGCGCCATTCGGGCGCCGACACGGCCAGCGCCTGACCAACTCGGCCGACACGCCGGGCGAGACGGCAGCGGCTGTCGCCACGGGCTGGCACCTTGTTCGCGTGACGCCATGCAGATACCTCGGGAAGCACCGGATTCCGCGACGACGGAGGCGGCCGGTGACATGCGAGGGAGTCCGCCGGCCGGTCGGCGCGACCGCTGCGTCCCGATGGTGCCGGGTGATCGCGATGCCGACCAGGCGCTGCCAGCGCACCCGCTGACCCCACCGGCGACTCCGGTCGCGACACCACGTTCTCGTGGTGTGTGCGCACGCTGCACGGGCTCGACGCATGCGGAGTGGGTACGGGCCATGCGGAGTGGCGGCCGTCGTACCGCTTCGCCGCCCCGGCCGGCAAGGCACGATGGTGACATGGCAGCGCGGGTGGCATTCGCGGTCGGCGTCCTGGTGCTGGCCGGCTGTTCGGGCGACGACGGTGAGCGGCGCGCCGATCCGGCCACTGCCACGCCGAGCGGGTCGATCGCCTCGACCACGACCGAGCCGCCGCCGTCGGAGTCGGACTCCGCCGCCCCCACGAGCCCGCCGACCGAGCCTCCGAAGCCGACTCATCCGGTGTCGCTGCCGGCCCTGATGGCCAGGGACTACGACGGCCGCGGGCTACGGGTCGGGCCCGTGCTGCTGCGGACCGAGGCGTACACCCGTCACGCCGTGACCTATCGCAGCGGCGACCTGCGGATCTCCGGGATCATGAACATCCCGGACGGCCGCGGCCCGTTCCCGGCGCTGGTCTTGAACCACGGCTACATCGACCCGGCGTACTACGTCACCGGTCAGGGGCTCGCTCGCGAGCAGGACTACCTCGCGCGGGCCGGCTACGTCGTCCTGCACACCGACTATCGCAACCACGCCGGGTCCGACAACGCTCCGGCGACCGAGCGGCGGCTCCGGCTCGGCTACACGACCGACGTGATCAACGCCGTCCTCGCGATCAAGCGCTCGTCGCTCCCCTATTTGGACGGTGAGCGGGTCGGGCTGCTCGGCCGGTCGATGGGCGGCGGCGTCACGTACAACGCGCTGGTCGTGCGGCCGGGCCTGGTCGACGCGGCGGTCGTCTACGCCTCGGTGAGCTCGCGCACCGACGACAACTTCGACCGCTGGATCCGGGGCGAGCGGACGGGGCTGTCGCGGGCGATCATCGACGAGTACGGATCGCCGGAGCGCAATCCGGAGTTCTGGCGCGGCGTCAGCCCGTACACGTACTTCGACCGGATCACCGAGCCGATCCTGATCCACCACGGCACGATCGACGACACCTGCCCGCTGCGGTGGGCCGAGCGGACCGTCGCCAAGCTCCGTCGGCTCGACAAGGACGTGCGGCTCCGGCTCTACGAGGGCGAGGGCCACACGTTCTACTCGGACTGGACTCTGTCGATGCGCCGGTCGGTGGCGTTCTTCGACCGCGAGCTGACCGGCGCCGCCTGAGTCAGCCGAGCTTGTCGAGGATCGCGGCGCAGAACGCGTCGAGATCCCGAGGCGTACGCGACGTGATCAGCGGGCCGTCGACGACGACCTCCTCGTCGACCCAGTTCGCACCCGCATTGCGCAGGTCGGTCTTGATCGAGTGGAACGACGTGACCGTACGGTCGCGCACCACATCGGCCTCGGCCAGCACCCAGCCGGCATGGCAGATCGCGGCGACCGGCTTGTTCGACTCCGCCGCGGCTCGGGTCAGGAACACCAGCTCGTGCTGCGTACGCACCTTGTCCGGCGAGAAGCCGCCCGGCACGACCACCGCGTCGAACGAGTCAGGATCGGCAGCGTCCGGACCGGCCTCGATCACGAAGCTGTCGCCGTTCTTGCCGGTCACCTCCTTGCCCTTCTCCAGGCCGAGGACGGTGATCTCGTGTCCCGCCTCGCGCAGCCGGTCGTAGGGGACCCGGAACTCGGAGTCCTCGTAGACGTTGTCGAGCAGGAATGCGATGCGTGCCATGCAGCCCTGCCTACTCGGGCCGGGCGAATCAGGCAAGGCAGGGTCCGGTGCTTGGCGCGGGCGGTGGCCACTCCGGGTCGGCGCCGGTTCCGTGGGTGGTCGAAGGCAGACTGACGGCGTGGGAGCGGATCCGACCAAGGTGCTGTGCGAGCTGGCTGCCTCGCCGAGTCGCGCCGACCGGTTGGTCCACCTCGCGCCGCTGCCGGATCGGCCGGCCGACATCGCCGCCTGGCCGGAGTGGGTGGCGCCGGCAGTACGGTCCGCGCTGGCCGCCTCCGGGGTACGGGAGCTGTGGACCCATCAGGTCGCTGCCGCCGACCACGCGTACGCGGGTCGGCATGTCGTCGTCTCGACCGGCACGGCATCGGGCAAGTCGCTGGCCTATCTGCTGCCGGCCCTGAGCACACTGGTGACCGCCGACGAGCCGCGCGGTCCACGTGATCGGCCACCGACCGTTCTCTATCTGGCGCCGACGAAGGCTCTGGCCCGCGACCAGCTGGCTGCTGTCGAGGCGCTGGCCGGCGACGACATGCCTGGCGTCCGGCCGGCTGCTGTCGACGGAGACAACGATCGCGAGGAACGCGCCTGGGCACGTGACCACGCGACCTGGGTGCTGGCCAATCCCGACATCTGTCACCGGACGATCCTGCCGGGACACGAACGGTGGGCGCGGTTCTTCGGCGGCCTGCAGTACGTCGTGATCGACGAATGCCACCACTACCGCGGCGTGTTCGGCTCCCACGTCGCCCATGTCCTGCGCCGACTGCGTCGGCTGGCCGCGCACTACGGCGCCGACCCGACGTTCGTCATGGCGTCGGCGACCGTGTCGGAGCCGGAGGTGACGGCCGGCCGACTGATCGGGCTGCCGGTGACTCCAGTCGCCGTCGACGGCTCGCCGCGAACCGGCGCCCACGTCGCGCTGTGGGAGCCACCGCTCCTCGACGGCGGCCACGGACCCGATGGCCAGATCCGCCGCTCGGCGACGACCGAAGCCGCCGAGCTCATGACCGATCTGGTGGTAGCGGGCATCCGCACCCTGGTCTTCGTCCGCTCCCGCCGAGCGGCCGAGACCGTGGCGGCCACGACCGGCCGTCGCCTCGAGGAGGTCGACGCGTCGCTGTCGGAGCGAGTGGCGGCCTACCGCGGCGGCTATCTGCCCGAGGACCGCCGGGCCATCGAGCAAGCCCTGACCTCGGGTGAGCTATACGGAGTCGCGGCGACGAACGCGCTCGAACTCGGGATCGACATCTCCGGCCTGGACGCGGTCATCTCGACCGGCTTCCCGGGCACTCGAGCCGCCCTATGGCAGCAGTTCGGCCGGGCCGGTCGAGACCGACAGGACGCACTGGGTGTGTTCGTCGCCCGTGACGATCCGCTGGACAGCTACCTGATCCGCCACCCAGAGACGATCCTGGGCCGTCCGGTCGAGGCGACCGTGATCGACCCCGACAACCCGTACATCCTGGGTCCGCATCTGGCTGCGGCGGCCGCCGAACTGCCGCTGACCGACGCGGATCTCGACCTGTTCGGTCCACTCGCGGCCGAGGGCGTTGCGGCTCTGACCAGCGCGGGTCTGCTGCGGCGGCGCCCGCGCGGCTGGTTCTGGATCGCTCGGCAACGGGCCAGCGACCTGGCCGATATCCGATCCAGTGGGGGCCGGCCGGTGCAGATCGTGCACGGCGAGACCGGCCGGCTGCTCGGCACCGTCGACGCCGCGACCGCGCCGGCGACAGTCCACGAGGGCGCCGTCTATCTGCACCAGGGCGAGACCTGGCTGGTCGAGACGCTCGACCTCGACGACGCCGTTGCCGTGGTCCGGCCAGACGACCCCGACTACACGACGACCGCCCGCAGCCTGACCGAGATCACCGTCAGCTCGACTGAAAGGCAGCAGGCGTGGGGCGCGGCCGACCTCTGCTTCGGGACAGTCGCGGTGACCCATCAGGTCGTGTCGTACCTGCGACGAAAGATCGGCTCCGGAGAGGTCCTGGGCGACGAGCCGCTCGACCTGCCTCCACGCACCTTGGAGACCAAGGCCGTCTGGTGGACCGTGTCGGACGACCAACTCGCTGCCAGTGGACTCGACCGAGCCGATCTGCCCGGCGCGGCGCATGCAGCCGAACATGCCTCGATCGGTTTGCTGCCGTTGTTCGCCACCTGCGATCGCTGGGACATCGGCGGTGTCTCCACGGCGCGGCACCCGGACACCGACCGGCTGTCGGTCTTCGTCTACGACGGGCATCCGGGAGGGGCAGGGTTCGCCGAACGTGGCTTCCGCGTCGCTCAAGACTGGCTCACCGCCACCCGCGAGACGATCCGGGAGTGCGGTTGCCTCGACGGCTGCCCGTCGTGCATCCAGTCACCGAAATGCGGCAACCAGAACCACCCGCTCGACAAATCCGGCGCCATCCGACTGCTGTCCGTATTGTTAGGTGGCGCACCTGAGTCACCGAGGAGTAAGGACTTCGGATGATCGCCTTCGGGCTGTTCTTGCTGCTGGCCATCGGGATCACCGCCGGCTTCGCACTAGCCTCGGGGGACGACCCTGCGACACTCAACCTGCTCGGCTTCGACATCGAGACCAACGACCGCGGGATCTTCGCCGCCGGTGTTGTGTGTGCCATCGGGGTCTTCATCTCCTATCGCATCATCGTGATCGGCTGGCGCCGAATGCTTCGCCGCCGCCGCGAGCTCCGAGAGCTGCGCGAGAGCGTGAGCCAGACCGAGGAGATACCCGAAGTGCGCTCGCATCGGCGGTCTAGGGCGGACGAGCCCGACGACGAGTCCGACGAGGAGCGCGACCACTTCGAGTCGGCACCTCACGACTGAGCTGACGGCCGGTTGGAGTAGCTGGCACGCCGGGCACCCGCTCGGCTACGCCGGACCGGCACGGGCTCGTCCGGTCAGCGTCCAGGTCGTCCCGAGCAGCGGCGGTCCGTCGACATCGACGCGGACCTCGACGACCTCATCGGCCACCTTGCAGGAAGTCATCGAACCGTCGTTGGCCGCGGCGATCTCACGAGCCGCCTCGCAGGCATCCTCGCCGTCCACTGCCGCCTGGGCACCGGCCAAGGCGGCGAAGTCCGCGGCCGTCTCGGCCTGGTGCCGCGCGCCGATGAGGCTCACGACACCGGCCGAGACTGCGGCGAAGAGCAGCAGGATCCCCATGATCGCGACGCCCCACACGGTCGCGATGCCTACATCCGCGCTCCGATCGAGCCCTGCTGGCCCGACACGACGCAAGTGCCGATCAGCGGATGTCATCGGTCTCCTCGTCGGCCGACGTCGCATCAGCCCTGAGCGTCACGCCAGGCAGCTGGTCGAGCAACGGGACATCGGGAACGACGACCGCCTCGACCTGGACCGTGACGGTCTCGCCGGTGCGGTCGACGAAGACCCGGCTGCCGGGCAACCCGGCCCGCTGCGCGGCGGCTGTCACGGCCCCAGGCGGCTCGCCCCGGGCAGCGAGGCGAGCGGCCTCTCGGGCGGCGTCGAGGCAGCGGACCTGGGCGATGCCGAGAGTGACGAGCCAGGCCAGCGCGACCGTCACGAGCAGCAGGACCGGAATCACCATCGCGGCCTCGGCAGTCACCATCCCGCGATCGCGATCGGGCTGCCGTCTCAGAACGGCAGCACCCCAGTGACGCGCTCGAAGACGTCCTGCAGCACTCCGGTGAACCAGTCGCTGCGGGCCAGCTGATAGAGGATCGCGGCGATGCTGCAGGCACCAACCGTGCCCACGGCATATTCCGACGTGGTCATGCCTGCGTCGTTGCGATGCCGGATCTTTCGACGAGTCATAGCGCCTCTCCTTCGTCCGGGCGACACCGTCCTCCAGGCGTCGCATGCGTTCGATCCCCAAGGTGGTCGCGAACGGCGACGGGCGGCCGGGTCGCTTGCGGGCTGGGGACGAAGGAGGCCGTGGTCGTCGCTGTGCACAACTCCG
>DATFRX010000285.1:0-2270 GCA_035262905.1 Nocardioidaceae bacterium | reverse complement strand
AGCCGCCGGTGAGCGCCTTGCCGACGCACATCAGATCCGGGGCCACACCGGCGTGCTCGGCCGCGAACATCACGCCGGTCCGGCCGAACCCGGTGGCGATCTCGTCGAACACCAGCAACAGGCCGTGCTCGTCGGCGAGCTTGCGCAGCACCGACAGGCAGGCCGGCTCGTAGACGTACATGCCGCCGGCGCCCTGGAGCACCGGCTCGATGACGATCGCTGCCAGCGCGTCGCGGTGCTCGGCGACCAGTGACCCGACGTCGTCGGTCCATGCCCCGATGTCGGCGCCGAGTCCCGGTGGCGGTTGCGGCGCGAAGACCTGCGGCATGAGGACGTCGGTGAACATCGCGTGCATGCCAGTGACCGGGTCGCACACGCTCATGGCGGCGAACGTGTCGCCGTGGTAGCCGCCTCTTACGGTCAGCAGCCGGGTGCGCTCAGGCCGGCCGATCCCGCGCTGGTACTGCAGCGCCATCTTGATCGCGACCTCGACCGAGACCGACCCTGAGTCTGCAAAGAACACCCGGGAGAGCCCGTCCGGCGTCAAGTCGACCAGGCGAGCGGCGAGCTGCACGGCCGGCGCATGGGTGAGGCCGCCGAACATGACGTGCGCCATCCGGCCGAGCTGATCGTGAACCGCCGCGTCGAGGGCAGGGTGCCGATAGCCGTGGATGGCGCACCACCACGACGCCATCGCATCGACGACCTCGCGTCCGTCGTCGAGCCGGAGCCGTACTCCCTCGGCTTCGACGACCTGGTGCGTCGGCAGCGGCTCGGTCATCGACGTGTACGGGTGCCACAGGTGCTCCCGGTCGAATTCGCGCACGCCGAAGTCCGTCCCGCTCCAGGGCGATGTCCGGGCCATTGACCGCACAGATTACCGGGTCTCACCTGGGGTATTGAGGGCTGTCCAGGCATTCAAGACCTCGATCCGGTCGGCTACGTCCGAGGTAGACCGGGTCGAGTAGATTGCGCCCATGACCGAGGACCTCCTTGCCCGTGCCCGCCGCCAGGTCCTCGAGGGAGGCCGGGGCCTCGACTACGCCGATCTGGTCGACGTGCTGCGGCTCCCCGAGGCCGAGATCCCCGCCCTGCTCGAGCTTGCCCATGATGTCCGGATCCGGTGGTGCGGACCCGAGGTCGAGGTCGAGGGCATCGTCTCGCTGAAGACCGGCGGCTGCCCCGAGGACTGCCACTTCTGCAGCCAGTCCGGCCAGTTCACCTCGCCGGTGCGCGCGGTGTGGCTGGACATCCCGGAGCTGGTCGAGGCCGCGAAGCAGACGGCGGCGACCGGCGCCAGTGAGTTCTGCATCGTGGCGGCCGTCCGTGGGCCCGACGTCCGTCTGATGTCGCAGGTACGCGACGGGATCCGGGCCATCCAGGCCGAGGTCGACATCAACATCGCCTGCTCGCTCGGCATGCTCACCCAGGACCAGGTCGACGAGCTCGTCGAGATGGGCGTCCATCGCTACAACCACAATCTGGAGTCGGCGAAGTCGTACTTCCCTGACGTCGCCACCACCCACAGCTGGGACGAGCGCTGGGCCACCTGCGAGATGGTTCGCGCGGCCGGCATGGAGCTGTGCTGCGGCGGCATCGTCGGCATGGGTGAGACTCTCGAGCAGCGGGCCGAGCTCGCGACCCAGCTGGCGGAGCTGGCACCGCACGAGGTGCCGCTGAACTTCCTGAACCCGCGTCCGGGCACCCCATTCGCCGACCTGCCGGTGCTCGACTCGGCCGACGCACTGCGTACGGTCGCGGCGTTCCGGCTGGCCCTGCCGCGGACGATCCTCCGCTACGCCGGCGGCCGCGAAATCACCTTGGGGGACCTCGGTACCCGTGACGGGTTGCTCGGCGGCATCAACGCAGTCATCGTCGGCAACTACCTCACAACCCTCGGCCGCGACCCGAGGGACGATCTCGACCTGCTCGACGAGCTCCAGATGCCGATCAAGGAGCTGTCGAAGACCCTGTGACCGAGACCGCGCCCTTCTGCGACTGCTGCGGCGAACCCCTGGCAGCGGGCGGCCACGACCGTTGCCGCGAGCGTCGCGAGCTGGAGCCGCCGCGATACTGCTCGGCCTGCCGCCGACGGATGAAGGTCCAGGTGCTGCCTCGCGGCTGGGTCGCCACCTGCGTCGAGCACGGCGAGGTACGACCGACTCCGGCGTGATTCTCGGGTCGCGACGAGCCGCGACGTAGTGTCGATGGGGTACTGCCCGCGTACGAAGGAGCGATCGGTGGCTGACAGCCCGATCACCACACTGCAC
>DATFRX010000284.1:0-2775 GCA_035262905.1 Nocardioidaceae bacterium | reverse complement strand
CAGTCGCGCCGGTCACGACGGCGAGCGTGCCCTCGCTCCCGACCAGCGCGCGGGCCAGGTCGAAGCCGTTTTCCGGAAGCAGGTGCTCCAGCGCGTAGCCGGAGCCCTGCCGGTCGAAGCGCCCGAGGTGGAGCCGGATCGGCGACAGCGCACTGTCGACGACCTTGCGCAACTCGGTGAGCATCGGCGCCGAGCCGTCGAAGCCCCGACCGAGTCGGAGCCGCTCGCCGCCGATCGTGACCACGTCGAGCCCCTCGACCGTGTCGGAGGTGCGGCCGTAGGCCAGGGCCCGCGAGCCGCAGGCGTTGTTGCCGATCATGCCGCCGAGCGTGCAGCGGCTGTGCGTCGACGGGTCCGGTCCGTAGCGCAGGCCGTGTGGCGAGGCAGCTCGCTGCAGCGTGGCATGGACGACGCCCGGCTCGACCTCGGCGGTGCCCGACTCCGGATCGATCGACCGGACGCTGTTGAGATGGCGCACGGTGTCGACCACGACCCCGGGGCCGACGGCGTTGCCGGCGATCGAGGTGCCGGCGCCTCGCATGGTCAGCGGCGTGGCCGTCTCGCGGCAGACTGCGACGACCGCCTCCAGCTCGTCGACGTCGCGCGGCCGTACGACGACCTGCGGCGGCACCCGATAGAGCGAGGCGTCACTGCTGTAGAGGGCGCGGGCCAACACCGAGTCGTCGACGTCCTCGAGGCCCGCGCGCTGGAGGGCCCGAGTCAGATCGCTGGTGGCGACGGCGGATCACCCCTCGAGGAGCGGTCGGATGTCCGGCGCCCGGGCATAGGCAGCCAGCCCCGCTCGTACGACGTCGAGCACCGTGATGTCGCCGGCGTCGATCACCGCCCGGTCGACCCACTCCACGGCGTCGGTGGTGCCGTCGACCTCGACGATCTGCAGTGGCGCGTCCGGCGTCGCTGTCGATGCGTCGAAGATCAGATGGACGCCGTGGAAGTCCTCGAGCGTCCCGTCCGGCGCGTACCCGGTGAAGTGCGTGTCGTGCACCTCGAGCAACGTGCCGATCTCCACGTCGAGCCCGGTCTCCTCGCGTACCTCACGCGCTGCAGCTGCCCGTGGCGGCTCGCCGTGGTCCACGCCACCGCCGGGCAGCGTCCAGGCGCCGACATGATGGCCGCGACTGGAGATCCGGGTCAGCAGCACCTGCTTGCCCCGGGTCAGCACGACGTAGGCCGACAGCCTCAGACGTACGACGGGAGTCGGATCGGGCACCCTGGCAGTGTAGGTGCGCTCGCGATGACAACGGATTTCGGTCGCGCCGCGTCGTCAGAACGGGCACAGTTGCGGCAGGGTTCCGCAGGCAGCGGTCCACGCGGCAGGGCGGGGAGCAAAGGAGACGCATGGGGACGAGGGGGCGGAGCATCCGCTGGCTGATCCTGGCCGGCGTGATCGCGTCCGGCGGTCTGACCATCGCGGCCTGCGACGACGATCCCCAGCCGGTGGCGATCAGCGACCATGTGTTCGGCTCCGGCGCCCGGCTCGGTCACGGGGTCAAGGTTCCGGACGGAGCCGTCCGAATCGGCCCGACGATCACCCTCACCGAGGACGGCGACCTGGCGACCCGCAAGATCTCGCTGCTCCAGATCGACGGCGATCCGGACGAGACGATCCAGGCGATGCTCGAGGACCTCGACCGGCTGCTCCCGGACGCCGGCGTCGACCCCTCCCAGGCACGTCGTCGCTGCTGGCTCGACGAGAGCCACGAGTGGATCCAGGAGTGCCGACTGTTCGTCGCGGGCACCACCACGCGCGGCGTACCTATCCAGGTGGACGTCGTCATCACGCCGACCGCCGGGCCCGACGGCGAGCCGATGCCGGGCACGACCGGACGGCCGGAGGCCCGGGTCCTCGTCCACACCAACATGCTGCGCGGCAAGGGAACCAACCTGTTCCGGCTGCCCAACTTCCCCGACTCCGTCGAGGAACAGGACGCGGCCCGCTGGCCGGTCGCGGGCGACGGCAACCAGGTCGTCGGGGCGGTCGACGACCTTCCTGGAACCACCGACTGGGGAGTGGCGGCCGGCGGGACGCCGATCGGTGCGGTGCTCAGCGACCCGCGCTACTACATCGTCGCCGTCGACAAGGACGCGAACCTTCAGGCCGTCGCCGCGAGGTACGTGGACTCGGTGCCGAACGACGGCTTCTCGAGCGAGGACGTCGCCACGGTCGGCGACCGGACGACCACGTCGTACGAGATCGTCCCCGTCGCAGACGGTCCGGGGCCACACCTGTGGTCGGTGGAGCGGCCCGACTCGGACTACCTGTTCCTGCGCTACTGGCCGTCGCCGAGCCAGAGATAGCCGTCGGGCGCGGCCCGGGCCATCGCCCGAACCGCGCCCGACAGGGTGCGATCAGTTGCCGCCGTAGGAGCCGAATCCGAAGTCGTCCAGCGCCACCGACTGGCCGGTCGGCGTGCCGAAGTCGTACTCGTACGACTCGTAGCCGGCCATCGAGTAGGCCGCTGCGCGCGCCTCCTCGGTCGGCTCGACCCGGATGTTGCGGTAGCGCTCCAGACCGGTACCGGCCGGGATCAGCTTGCCGATGATCACGTTCTCCTTCAGACCCATCAGGGCGTCCGACTTGGCGTGGATCGCCGCGTCGGTCAGCACCCGGGTGGTCTCCTGGAACGACGCCGCCGACAGCCACGACTCGGTGGCCAGCGACGCCTTCGTGATGCCCATCAGCACCGGCCGGCCCGAGGCGGGAGTGCCGCCCTCGGACACCACGCGCCGGTTCTCCTCTTCGAACCGGACCCG
>DATFRX010000283.1:0-26075 GCA_035262905.1 Nocardioidaceae bacterium | reverse complement strand
GCCCAGACTTGCGGGGTCAGGTTTCGTCGGCCGCGCGCCCGTGTTGCGCCGGTGTGACAGATCCGGTCCCGTGTTACGCCGACGTGAACGGCGGCTCGCCCTCCACTGGGGGTAGGCAAATTGCGAAACACGCCGGCGTGTCTCGCAATTTGGCTACCGCCAGTGGATCGGGCGGCGCGGCTACGGGTGCCAGACAGCGGCGTCGTGGGCGAAGTAGACGCGGGCCGGGTCGAGCTCGAGAAGGCGTGGCAGCCAGGCCGGTGCGCTCGGCAGCGGGTCGCTGAACCCCTCGCCTCGGGCTTCGACCGCCCGGACATCGGCCGCGAAGTCCGACGCGGTCTCGTGCGACTGCCCGGCGAGCACCACGGTGCCGTCGGAGCAGCGGACGACCAGCGACTGATGCCCGTCGACATGGCCCGGGGTCGGCATCACCAGCAGTCCAGGCAGCAACTCGACCTCGCCGTCGATCTCCTCGTACGTCACATGCGGATGGTCGATCAGCTCGGTGACGGTGTATTCGGTCGTACGCGCCGTCTCGAGCTCCCGCCGCTGACACACGACCGGTCGCCCGGCGAGCAACGGATTGCCGCCGCAGTGGTCGAAGTGCAGATGGCAGTTGACGACGATCGCGACCTCGTCGAGGGTCTGGCCGGTCACGGCGAGCGCCTCGGCGAGCGGAATCCGGCGCGGTCGGTACCACGCCTCGGTCTCGTCGTCGGCCGCTCCGATGCCGGTGTCGAGCAGCACGAGTCCCTCGTCGTGTCGTACGAGATAGCCGAACACGTCCTCGACTCGCGGCTGTCCGGTCCCGGTCTCCTCCGGCGGCCGGACGAACCGACCGAGATGGATCCGGCGGATGCCGTCGACAGTCAGCGCCACGCGGCCACCTTACGGTTTTGCGCAGCAGTTGTTGGTGCGAGCAGCGACTGACCCACGACAAGTGCGCAAAAGCGCGGCCGGTCAGTCGCCCAGCAGCGCGTCGACGAAGACCTCCGGCTCGAACGGCGCGAGATCGTCGGCGCCCTCGCCCAGGCCGACCAGCTTCACGGGTACGCCGAGCTCGCGCTGCACCTGGATCACGATGCCGCCCTTGGCCGTACCGTCGAGCTTGGTCAGGGCGATGCCGGTGACGTCGACGACCTCGGCGAACACGCGGGCCTGGGTGAGCCCGTTCTGGCCCGTCGTCGCGTCGATCACCAGCAGCACTTCGGTGATCGGCGCCTGCTTCTCGACGACGCGCTTGACCTTGCCCAGCTCGTCCATCAGACCGGCCTTGGTGTGCAGCCGCCCGGCGGTGTCCACAAGCACCGTGTCGACATGCTCGTCGATGCCGCGCTTGACCGCGTCGAACCCGACGCTGGCCGGATCGCCGCCCTCGGGGCCGCGGACGGTCTCGACGCCGACCCGCTCCCCCCACGTGGCGAGCTGCTCGACCGCAGCGGCCCGGAAGGTGTCGGCGGCGGCGAGCAGCACACTCTTGTCCTCGGCGACCAGCATCCGCGCGATGCGGGCGACCAGCGTGGTCTTGCCGGTGCCGTTGACGCCGACCACGAGGACGACGCCGGGCTGTCCGTCGGCGCCGTCGACACCGAGCGTTCGGTCCATCGACGGGTCGACCAGGCCGACCAACTCCTCCTGGAGCGCGGCACGGGCGGCCGCCGGATCGGCAGCGCCCTCGACCCGCAGTCGCGACCGGAGTCGCTCGACCAGCTCCTGCGTCGGGGCGACACCGACGTCGGCGGTCAGCAGGGCGTCCTCGATCTCCTCCCACGTCGACTCGTCGAG
This sequence comes from Nocardioidaceae bacterium, assembly GCA_035262905.1. GTDB lineage: Bacteria > Actinomycetota > Actinomycetes > Propionibacteriales > Nocardioidaceae > DATFRX01. The sequence goes on along the minus strand of DATFRX010000283.1, from coordinate 24,290 downwards.
CCGATCACGGGACAGGACGGTCAGCAGCCCGCGACCCAGTGACGACTGGGATCGGGCCAGCCGGGCCCGCAGCCGCTCCAGGCGACCGGCGGGCGGCTCCGGACGTTCGAGCGGCGGCGCCTCGGGAGCGGCCTCCTCGACCGGCGCCTCCGGGGCCTCGACCGTCGACGGCTCGGTCGGCGCCGTCACCTGCTTGCCACGTCGAGGGGCGACCAGGCCGAACCAGCCGGCCACGGCCAGGGCCACCACGGCCACCGCGATGACGATGTAGATCACGAGATCGGACACGAGACGCCATCTTTCCAGAGCGTCGTACGGATGGCCGTCGCCTGGGCGATGGGGTCGAGCACGACGACCTTGTACTACTGCGTGTAGTTACGATGGGAGCGTGGCCACCCAACCGATGCCGCGGCTCGGCGATCTCGAGCGGGACGTGATGGACCGACTGTGGGACGCCCCGGGTCCGCGTACCGTCCGCGAGGTCTACGACGAGCTCGTCGCCGAACGCGATCTGGCGTACACCACGGTCATGACCGTGCTCGATCGGCTGGCCCGCAAGAAGATGGTGACGCGCACCCGGGACGGGCGGGCCTACCGCTACCGCCCGACCCACAGCCGCGCCGAGTTGACCGCCGAGCTGATGCACGAGGCGCTGTCGGTCGATCGACTGGATCGGACCGCCGCGCTGGTGCACTTCGCGGACCGGGTGACGCCGGAGGAGGCGGCAGCCCTGCAAGAGGCGCTCGCGCGCGTCCAGCGCGAGGAGCCATCGTGACACCGGCGCTGCTGGCGCTGCTGGGCCTGATCCTCGCGGGTCCGGCGCCGGCGCTGCTCGGTCGCGCCACCTGGCCGACCCGGGCGCCGCGGGCCGGCATCGTGCTCTGGCAGTCACTGGCGCTGGCCGCCGTCCTCGCGATCGTCGGCACCGGAGTGTCGACGGCGCTGTGGCTGATCCGAGTCGAGGATCCGCGACTGTGGCGGGTGCTCGCCCACGCGCTGCTCATGACGCTGGCGGTCGTGGTGGTCGTCCGGCTGGCCTGGTCGTCCGCCCGAGTCGCCCGGGCCACCCGAGCCCGCCGGCGCCGCCATCGCGAGCTGGTCGACATGCTCGGCGACCGCTCCGGCGCCGAGCCCGCGCTCCGGATCCTGGCTGCGCCGACGCCGATGGCCTACTGCCTGCCGGGTGTACGCAAGACCCGCGTCGTGCTCAGCAAGGGTGCGATGAGCCAACTCGAGCCGACCGAGGTCGCCGCCGTACTCGCCCACGAGCACGCCCACACTCGCGCCCGACACGATCTCGTACTCGAGTCGTTCGCCGCGCTGCATGCGGCCTTCCCGCGTGGCACTCGAAGCGAGGTGCCGCTGCGACAGTCGCAGATCCTGGTCGAGCTGCTCGCCGACGACTCCGCACGGGCGCGCACCGGCGCGATGCCACTCGCCCGGGCGCTGGTCGCCCTGGCCGGACAGCGGCCGCCCGCGGTCGCCCTGGCCGCCGGTGCCGACGCGTCCACGACCCGGCTGCGGCTCGAGCGGCTGGCGACTCCGCGCGGTGAGCGGTGGCGCGAGGCGGCCTGTGCCTACGCCGCGGCGGCAGTGATCCTGGTGGTGCCGACCATGCTCGCCGGCATCCCGATGCTGACCGAGATGTGGACCGCCCTGCCGTGACGTTCGCGGGGCTCGACCGGGCGTACGCCGGGCTGGCCCTGTCCGATGTCGCACTGGCTGCTCAAGGCGGCGTCCGGACGTCACGACTGCGCTGGGCGACCAAGTCGGCGCTGATGCCGCTGCTGATCGGCAAGCTCGCCAATAGCAGCAGCGGCGACCCGGCCTGGTCCGGTCTTCGAACCCGTACCCAGGCGGGTCTCGCGCTGTCCTGGGCGGGCGACGTGGCACTGCTGGGCAGGTCGGACGCGGCCTTCGCGACCGGCCTCGCCTGCTTCGCCGGGGCGCATGGCTGCTACGGCAGCGCGTTCGCCTCGGCCCGGCGACCGACCCGACCAGCGGCGGCGGTGCCCGTCGGCATCGGCGGCGCTCTCCTCGGCGCGGCGCTGTCTCGCCGGGCCGGCCGGCTGCGTGTCCCGGTCGCCGGCTACAGCGCCCTGATCACCTCGATGGCGGTGACTGCGCTCGGCCTGGACCCGAATCGGATCGGGCAGCCGGCGACCCGACGGATCGCTGCCGGGGCAGGCCTGTTCGTCGTGTCCGACGGACTGATCGGGCTGCGAAAGTTCGCCCTACCGGCTGGCACCGGACGCGGACTCCGGTCGGTGATCGACGCGGCGGTGATGGCGACCTACGCCGGCGGGCAGTGGCTGATCGCGGACGGCGTCGGCCGCGCGTCAACGCCGTTGCAGCCCGCCGATGAGCGCGGCTAGAGCCGGGACTTGGGCCGCTCGGAGTCGGCCTCGTCGATGCCGAGCCGGTTGGCGGCCCGCTCCATCGCCGTGCCGAGCCGGGGGAACCTGGGAACCGAACGTCCGCGCTGGGGATAGGCGAAATATGTCACGACAAGTACGGCAGCAACCACGATCATCAGCATCGTCAGGCTTATGACGGCCATTTTCGACCCCCTCTTCCCCTCAAGACGTACGAACCAGGTGTTAGCCCCAATGATGTCACGGCGTTCCCACCAGTCACACGGCGCATCCCTAAACAGTTGCTGAGGTTCTGACCAGGCAGGACAGCCGGCGACACGCCGTGACTGGCGCAACGTCGACAAGCGGGTCTGCGACGCGGTGGCGTCCAACATGGGCGTCTGACGCCGCTCGGGCACCACGTTCTCGTGGTACGTCGGCACTCTGCATGGGCTCGATCCCATGCAGAGTGCCGACAAGCCATGCGGAGTGCGCCCGGGACCGTGACTGCAGCTGGAGATGCCGGCTAGGCGGGCTCGGCCTCCCGGAGCCGCTGGCTGATCACCGCGGACACCCCGTCGCCACGCATGGACACGCCGTACAACGCGTCGGCGACCTCCATCGTGACCTTCTGGTGAGTGATGACGATGAGCTGGCTGTTGGCCCGAAGCTCGTCGTAGATGTCCAGCAGCCGACCGAGGTTGGCGTCGTCCAATGCGGCCTCGACCTCGTCCAGGATGTAGAACGGGCTCGGCCGCGCCTTGAACAGGGCGATCAGGAAGGCCACGGCCACCAGGGACCGCTCGCCGCCGGACAGCAGTGACAGCCGCTTGACCTTCTTGCCGGGCGGCCGCGCCTCGACGTCGATGCCGGTGTTGAGGAAGTCGTCGGGCTCGGTCAGCACCAGGCGGCCCTCGCCACCGGGGAACAGCCGGGCGAAGACGTCGCGGAACTCGCGCTCGGTGTCCTCCCAGGCGGCGATGAAGATCTGCTCGACCCGCTCGTCGACGTCGCGAACGATCTCCAGCAGGTCGCGCCGGGTCTTCTTGACGTCTTCGAGCTGCTCGGACAGGAACTTGTGCCGCTCCTCGAGGGCGGTGAACTCCTCCAGCGCGAGCGGGTTGACCTTGCCCAGCAGGGCGAGTTGCCGCTCGGCGGACCGCAGCCGCTTGGCCTGCTCCTCGCGTACGTAGGGGATCGTCGGCGTCTCGGGCTCCGCGCCGTCGATATCCGCCTCGTCGATGGGCTCGGGCTCGGCCTCCGGCTGCGGCACCGGGACGTCCGGACCGTACTCGGCCACCAGGCTCTTGGCGTCGAGGCCGAGCTCGTCGGCGGCTCGCTCCTCGAGCTGCTGGACGCGAAGCCGCTGTTCGGTGCGGGCCATCTCGTCGCGGTGTACAGAGTCGGTCAGCTGCTCGAGCTCGGCGGCCAGCACCCGGAGCCGGCTGCGCACGTCGCCGAGCTGCTTCTCGTGGGCGGCGCGCTGTTCCTCGATCACCGAACGCTCCTCGCGCGACGCCGAGAGGGAGGTCTCGATCCGGGCCAGGGTCAGCTCGGCCGCGATCACGACCGCGCGGGCCACCTCGGCCTCGCGACGGCGCTGCTCACGAGCGGCGGTCGCCCGCGCCGCCGCCTGGCGCTCGGCCGCGGCAGCTGACAGCAGGTTCTCGGCGCGACCTGCCATCGCCCGGGCCCGCTCCTCGGCGGTACGCAGGGCCAGCCGGGCGTCCATCTCCGAAGCCCGAGCCGTACGCGCCTGGTCCGCCAGGTCGTCTACGGCGGAGTCGCCGGGCTCCTCGTCGGAATGATGCGCTTCGGCATCGTCGAGGCGCCGCTCCAGGTCGGACAGTGTGGTGCGATGGTCCTCGCGGCTCCGCTCGGCCTCGGCGATCGCCTTGGCCAGCCGATCGGCCTCGGCCCGGGCCGACCGGGCCGCCGAGCCCAGCTGGCCGAGCTCCTCGGCGACGGCGGCAAGCGTCGCATCTGACTCGTGCAGCTTGGCGAGTGCGACATCGACCCGCTGCTGCGTGGCCTGGGCTTCCTCCTCGAGGCGCGAGACCTCGAAGCGCAGCCGCTCACCATCGTGGGAGGCGGAGTCGAGCTTGTCGCTCGCCGAGTCGAGGGCGGACTGCACCTCGATCAGGCTGGGTGCCGACGACGATCCGCCGGAGGCGAAGTGGGTGCCGATCAGGTCGCCGTCGCGGGTCACGGCGACGACGTCGGGAAGCTCCCTTACGAGCAGCCGGGCCGAGTCGAGATCGTCGACGACGGCCACCTTGTAGAGCAGCCGCCGCAGGGTCGCCCGCAGCGAGTCCGGTGCGTCGACGACATCGAGTGCGTACATCGCGCCGATCGGCAGCCCGGGCCAATTCTGGTCGTCGATCGCGTCCACACCGAGCACGAGACCGGCCCGGCCCAGGTCCTCGGCGCGCAGGTGCTCGATGGCGTCGATCGCCGAGTCGATCCCGGTCACCGCTACCGCGTCGGCGGCGCTTCCGAGGGCTGCTGCGATCGCCGCCTCGTGGCCCTCGCGGACCGAGAGCAGCGCAGCGACCGAGCCGAGCAGCCCCGACACCCGGTCGGTCGCGGCCAACAGTGCTCCGGCGCCGTCCTTGCGGGTCAGGCCGAGCTCCAGCGCCTCGACCCGGGCCGCCAGTGCCGCTCGCTCGCGCTCGGCGGTCTGTGCCTCGTCACGCAGCTTGGCCAGCCGGTCGGTCACGTCGTCGAGCGCCGACTGGGCGCCTTCGTACTCCGCGTCCAGCCCGCTCTCGCCGGCGTCCAGGCTGGCGACCTGGGTCTCGAGGGCGGTGAAGTCGTGCTCGGCCCGCTCGGCGCGGCGATCCGCCTCGGTGCGCGCACCCTGCAGCCGGCCGATCTCGTCGTCGACGCCGTGGATGCGGCTGCGCATCGCGCCGACCTGCCCGCCCATCCGGGCCAGACCCTCGCGCCGGTCGGCAGCGGCGCGCACCAGGCCGGCCACCCGGCGGTCCTCGTCGGCATGCCGCCGCTCCGCCTCTCGCCGGGCGCCCACGGCGGACTCGAGAGCCTCGCGGCGCTCGGCCACCTCGGCCTCGATCTCCTGCTCAGCGGCCCGAACCTCGGCGGCCTCGGCCTCGAGCGCCTCGGGATCGCGACCGGGCGCGACGTCGTCGGTCTCGCTCGTCGCCAGCCGGATCCGCTCGGCCGCCAGACCAGCGGTGCCGCGGACGCGCTCGCGGAGGCCGGACAGGTGATACCAGGTCTCCTGGGACCGGGCCAGCTTCGGAGCGTCGGCTGCCAGTTGCTGCTCCAGCTGCGACTCCGACTCCCGAGCCTGACCGAGCGCCTGCTCTGTCGCGGTTCGCCGCTCACGCAGGGCTCGCTCGTCGGCGAGCTCCCGGTCGAGCGACGTACGCGCGGTGACGACGTCGTCGGCCAGCAGGCGGGCCCGGGCGTCCCGTACGTCGGCCTGGATCACCGCCGCCTTGCGCGCTACCTCGGCCTGCCGGCCCAGCGGCTTCAGCTGGCGCCGGATCTCGCCGAGCAGGTCCTGCAGCCGGGTCAGGTTGCCCTCGGTCGCGTCCAGTTTGCGGAGCGCCTTCTCCTTGCGCTTGCGGTGCTTGAGTACGCCGGCGGCCTCCTCGATGAAGCCGCGCCGGTCCTCGGGGGTCGCGTGCAGGATCGAGTCGAGCTGACCCTGGCCGACGACGACGTGCATCTCGCGGCCGATGCCCGAGTCGGACAGCAGCTCCTGGACGTCGAGCAGCCGGCAGGTCTGGCCGTTGATGGCGTACTCCGAGCCGCCGCCCTGGAACATGGTCCGGGAGATCGTGACCTCGGTGTAGTCGATCGGCAGCGCGCCGTCGGTGTTGTCGATCGTGAGCAGGACCTCGGCGCGGCCCAAAGCGGGGCGGCCGGCCGTGCCCGCGAAGATGACGTCCTCCATCTTGCCGCCGCGCAGCGACTTGGCCCCCTGCTCGCCCATCACCCAGGCGAGGGCGTCGACGACATTGGACTTGCCGGAGCCGTTGGGACCGACGACGCAGGTGATCCCCGGCTCGAACCGAAGTGTCGTGGACGAGGCGAAGGACTTGAACCCGCGGAGCGTCAGGCTCTTCAGGTACAAGGTGTTCTCCTCGCTGCTGCGACCCGGGACCGGGAGGTGATCCTGGACAGCCTAGCGGCGGTGAGTGGCGATCAGGGTACGCACCGCCGCGCGGGCGGCGTCCATCGTGGAGTCGAGCTCGGCCACCGACAGGGCCACCAGCGCGCCCTCGTGGACGAGGAGCAGCTGGTCAGCGAGGTGCTCCGGCTCCCTGAGGCCCGCCGCGCCGGCCAGGTCGAGAAGCAGGTCGCGCAGCCAGAGCTTCTGCGGTGCGAGGAGCCGCCGGGCGGGGTGATCGGGGTCGACCAGCTCGGCACCGGCGTTGATCACCGAGCAGCCGCGGCGGGCGTTCCGCTCCTGCCAGATCTCGGTCGCGTCGAACACCGCGAGCAGCCGCGCTTCGGGATCGGGGCCGTGCTGCTCCAGGTGCGCCTCGAGGAAAGCTCGCCAGCGGGCGTCGCGGGCCTCGAGGTACGCCGCGACCAGGCGGTCCTTGGAGCCGAACCGGTCGTACAGGGTCTTCTTGGTCGTGCCGGCCGCCTCGGCGATGGTGTCGACGCCGACCGCGCGGATGCCACGGGCGTAGAACAGCTCGCTCGCCACGCGCAGGATGCGCTCGGCGGTCGGCGTCCAGCGGATTTCGTCCATACCAATGTCGTCCATACACTGCGAGTATACAGACCGGTATGTTTACCTAGTCGGCATGACCCCTTCTCGTTGGCAACCGGTGAGCGTCCTGCTGGCCGTCGGCCTGGTCGTGTGCTGGAGCTCCGGCTTCATCGGCGCCCGGCTCGGGACCGAGGACGCCTCCGCGACCACGCTGCTCGCCTGGCGGCTCCTGGTCGCCGGCCCGCTGGCGCTCGGCTGGCTGGCCTGGCGGCGGCATCGGCTGACCGGCCGGGTCGTCGCCGCCCATCTCGGGCTGGGCTTGCTGACCCAGGTGGTCTACCTGAGCGGTGTGGTCGGTGGCATCGGCGCCGGCGTCCCGGCCGGAACGACCGCCCTGATCGCCGCGCTGCAGCCGATCGTCGTCGCCGTGCTCGCGGGCGCGGTCCTCGCGGAGCCGGCCGGCCGCCGCCAATGGCTTGGGCTGGTGCTCGGGCTCGCCGGTGTCGGTCTTGTGGTGGCCGACGACCTCAGCGGCGGCCAGGCCGCGCCGTGGGCCTACCTGCTCCCGGCGGTGGGCATGCTCGCCCTCAGCGTGGGCAGCGTCGGAGACCGCCGCGCGCCGGCGCCCAGGTGGGTGCTCGACGCGCTAGCGATCCACACCGTGATCGCCGCGGTTGCGTTCGTCTCCTTCGCTGGCCTGACCGGCAGCCTCGGGCCGGCGCACGACGCCCGCTTCGCCTGGGCAGTCGTCTGGATGGTCGTGCTGAGCTGGCTCGGCGGGTACGGCTGCTACCTCGGTGTACTACGCCGACTCGGCCCCACCCGTACGAGCGCACTGCTCTACCTCACGCCGCCCACGACGATGCTCTGGGCGTTCGCGATGTTCGGCGAGTCGGTGGGATGGACCGCCTGGGCGGGTCTGACGCTGTGCGCGCTCGCGGTCGCGGGCGTGCTGACAAACCGACCGGGCGAGGGTCGGTCCAGTGCTGCGTCAGATCAGCCGAGTGCAGGCTCGAAGTCGACGAGCCGTTCCGGAGTCAAAGTCTCCGCGTCTGGATAGTTGGCGACGAGCTCGTCGTTCTGTGCCTTGAGGCGCGCGACTTCCGCCTCCAGGTCAGCGACGCGTTGCCGAAGTAGCCAGGTTTCTCGGGTTGCGCGGGGGTCGGTCCCAGCGAGATGGCCCAGAAGTGCCTTGGCCATGAATGTGTCCTCCACGATGAGGTCGCGATGCGCCCGTTAGGCGATGAGGTGGACCGTCCGCGCGCTGGTAGGCGCTTGGCCCAGTGATGGTCCGTCTTCAAGAGTCCCACTGTCGGTGAGGATGGTCAACTTCGAACCTCCCGACACGCTTAGCCAAGCTCCTTCTGCATGTTCACATTGGTCACGAGATAACCGAGCTTGTCGTAAAGCGAGCGTGCGACGTCGTTTTGTGCAAAGACGTTGAGTGCGATCGTATCGGCCTTCTGGCTCCGCGCGTACCCCTCGCCCGCGGTCATGATCGCGCGACCGTAGCCCTGACCGCGCAGCGACTCGTCGACCTCGATGTTGAAGATGAACGCCCGTCGGGTCCCCCACTCGTCGCGGATGCGCAGCCAGAACACGCCGACGATCTGAGCGTCGTCGTAGGCCATCAGCAGATGGTGGCCGGCCGTCGCGAGATCGTCGGGCAGCAACGCTTCGAACTGGTCGACGGCGCTCTCGCGGGCGGTGTCGAGACTCATCAGGCCGGACTCCGACGTCTGCCGCGCGTAGTCCTCGATCGCATCGGGCAGCCACAGCTCGTACTGCTCCTGCGTCATCGGCTCGAGGCGAACGGTCATGGCGTATTCCTACCAGTGCGGCCGGCGCGGTCGCGGCTGACACCGGGGACAGGTGAACGACGAGCGGTTCATGAACCGGTCGCGCCGGATCGGGGTGCCGCATCGCGTGCACGGCTCGCCCTCCCGGCCGTACGCCTGGAGCGACCGCGAGAAGTAGCCGCTGGCGCCGTCGACGTCGACATACAAGGCGTCGAACGACGTGCCCCCGGCGGCGAGCGCGGCGGTCATCACCCCGCGAACCGCGTCGAGGACCCGATGCGCCTCGGCGCTCCGCAGCGTCTCGGTCGGCCGGGCGTAGTGCAGCCGGGCCTCCCACAACGCTTCGTCGGCGTAGATGTTGCCGATGCCAGAGATCAGCGACTGGTCGAGCAGCGCGCGCTTGATGTTGGTACGGCGACGCCGCAGGTCCTCGACGACGGCGTCGGCGTCGTACGCGGCCTCGAACGGGTCCGGCGCGACGTGACTCAGCTCGGCCGGCAGGATTGCGCCGCCCTCGCTGATCGCCATGGCGCCGAAGGTCCGCTGGTCGACGAACCGGAGCTCGCGGCCGTCGGCCAGGCGGAACCGGATCCGCAGGTGGAGCTCGTCCGGCGCATCACCCGGCTGCACCAGCAACTGGCCGGACATGCCGAGGTGCGCGAGCATCGCGTCCTCGTCGTCCAGCACGATCCAGAGGAACTTGCCGCGCCGCCGGACCGCGGTCAGCGTGCGGCCGCGCAGCCGAGCGGCGAAGTCGACGGCGCCGGGGATGTGGCGACGGATCGAACGCGGGTTGAGGACGTCGACGCCGACGACCTTGGACTGGATGATGTGGCGTTCGAGGCCCTGCCGGACGACCTCAACCTCGGGGAGTTCGGGCACAGGTCATTCTGACGGACCGGACGACTCCGAGCTCGGCTCGTTTTGAGTGTCGTCTTCTTTGAACCCGTAGGAGCCGCGGATCTCCCGCCAGGCGGTCTCGGCCGCCTGCTGCTCGGCCTCCTTCTTGGACCGGCCGACGCCGTGGCCGTAGACCTGATCGCCGACTCGCACCTGCGCGGTGAACGTCTTCGCGTGGTCGGGCCCGCTGGCGCCGACGAGATACTCCGGAACTCCGAGCGCCAGGTCGGCACTGAGCTCCTGGAGGCTGGTCTTCCAATCCAGTCCGGCGCCGAGCTGGAAGGCCGCCGCAATCAGCGGATCGAACAGGGACCGGACCACCTCGGCGGCCCGGCCGAAGCCGGACTGCAGGTAGATCGCGCCGATGACGGCCTCGACCGTGTCTGACAGGATCGACGCCTTCTCGCGCCCCCCGGTCGTCTCCTCGCCGCGGCCGAGCCGGACGTAGGGACCGAGGCCGAGCGTCCGGGCCACATCGGCCAGCGCCCGGGCGTTGACGACAGCGGCTCGCAACTTGGCGAGCCGGCCCTCGGACAGGTCGGGATAGAGGTTGTAGAGCCGGTCGGTGACGACGAGACCGAGCACCGAATCGCCCAGGAACTCCAGCCGCTCGTTGGTCGGCAGACCACCGTTCTCGTAGGCGTAGGACCGGTGGGTCAGCGCGTGGATCAGCAGCCCGTCTTCGAGCTCGGCAGTGCCCAGCGCCGTACGCAGGTCGTTGTAGTCACTGCTCAGGGCACCTTCGACGGCCTCGACGGGTCCGTCGCTGTTGGTTCGTGTGCCCGGCTCGGCCATGAGCTACTAGAGCACCTGACGCCGGTCGCCTCGTGGACCGTACTGCCCGCACTCGGGGCAGGCCCGGTGCTGCAGATGCTTGGCGCCGCACGCCGGGTTGGTGCAGGTGACCAGGGCCGGTGCGCTGGCCTTCCACTGCGACCGACGGTGCCGGGTGTTGCTCCGCGACACCCTGCGCTTCGGAACCGCCACGTCTCACTCCTCGTCGGGACCGGACTCGTCCGGTCGTTCGTTCGTCCCGGCCAGTTGGCTCAGGGCCGCCCAGCGCGGATCAATCTCCGCCTCGTGCGCGTGACCAGGGTTGTCGGCGAGCCGCACCCCGCAGACGGGGCACAGACCGGCGCAGTCTGGTCCGCACAGCGGTTTCATCGGCAGTGCGAGCACCACCTCGTCCCGCAGTACCGGCTCGAGATCGAGCAGGTCGCCCTCGAGCCGCCGGGTCTCGCCGGATTCGGCCACCGCCGCGTCCGGATCGTCCCCGTCGTCGTAGACGTACAGCTCCTGGAAGTCGACTTCGAGGGGAACCTCGACCGCCTCCAGGCACCGCACGCATTCGCCGACAGCGACCACCCGAGCCGTACCGGTGGCCAACACGCCCTCGATCACGGCCTCGAGCCGAACACTCGCCTCGATGTCGCTACCCTCGGGCACGCCTATCACGTCGATACCCAGATCAGCCGGCGCCGGCGCGGTGAGCGACACCCAGCGTTCGGACCCAGGGCGGCGACCGAGCTCGCGAGTGTCGAGCACGAGCGGCGCTCTGGGATCGAGACTAGACAGGGGACCCTCTCGTTGTCGGGCACGGCTGAACGGATGGCCCCTTTGGAGGGCCGGGGACAGGCTAGCGCGTTCCACCCCCAAGATCCCAATCGGCTGGTCGGCCCAGGCGACGGCCTGCCCCGACAGGCCGTCGTCGCAGGTCGTCAAGGGTGCTCGTCGATCGGGATCCTGCTATGTATGCGTCACCCGAGCAGGTCGAGCAGCCGCTGCCCCTGACGGTCGACGCTGCCGGGCGGATTGCGTAGATGTCCCGGATTGCCCGGCAGCAGCATGACCAGCCAATGCAGCGCGAAGAGCCGGCGAGCGGTCCGGATCCGGCCGAGCGTCGCGGCGTCCGGATCCAGCCGGCCGAGCAGCGCGTCGACGTCCAGGACCCCGGTGAGCCAGGACTCGACGTGCTCGATCAGGTCGGCGATCTCGTACGCCCGGTCGCTGACGCCGGAGTCCTCGAAGTCCACCAACCCGCAGCTGTCGCCGTCCCACAGCACGTTGGCCAGGTTGCCGTCGGCGAGGGCGAAGACCTTCGGAACCGTCGGGTCGGCCAGCCGAGTCGCCTCGTCCGAGCCGATCCAGTCCACGCCGGCCGCGAACGCACTGGCCACGACGCCGTCGACCGGGAGCGTCGTCTCCCCGACGTACTCCCGCAGCCACGCGAGCTCGTCCTGCGCCGACGAGATCCGGAGCGGCAGCCGGTCGAGCTGTCGCTGGGGCACCCGGCCGTGCAGCGTCTCGAGCGCGTCGGCCAGGTCGTCCAGCTGCCGATCGGACAACAGGCCGGAGCCCAGCGGCACCCCGTCCAGCCGAGACATGACGACCGCCGGCCGACCGTCCTCGCTTCGGCGCTCAATCGGCTCGGGAGCCAGGCCCGGAGCGTACGACTGCAACAGAGTCAGGCCACGCCACTCGCGATCGGGCTCACCGCGGTCCCAGGACCGGAACCGCTTGACGACCTGCGTCGCCCCGATGTCAAGGTCGTGCGTCGACCCCGGCACTCACTCGGCGTACGGGTCGGGAAGCGGCGCCGCCGAGACCTGGTTGTCCCATGCCTCGTCGAGGTCGCTCCGCCCACGCAGCCGATCGCGGCCGCGGGCGACCGCCTCCATCGTCTTCTGCAGGGTGAGCTCGAAATTGGCCAGCCGCTCGTCGATGTACTCGTCGGTCTCCCGGCGCAACGTCTCGGCCTCCTGCCGCGCGGCGTTGAGCACCTTGTCGGCCTCGCCCTGCGCGAGTCGGTAGACGTCGGTCTCCGACGCCCACGCCTGACGGTCCGAGAACGCTCCCACGATCAGATGCGACAGGTCATCGAGATGCGCGAGCATCTCCTCCCGGTTGATCACCGCTGACGCCGACATCGGCATCGACCGCGCGTTGGCGACCAGCTGCCTGATCTCGGCGACCTTGGACTGTGCGTCCACCTCGCTGCTACCTCTTGATCTCTCGACAACACTGGATCGGCTTCCCCGTCCAGCTTCCAAAAGATACCTGGCCGTCAAGGCGCCTTCGATCGACGGTGGGGTCAGCCGTCCGAGCCGTCCCGCGGCCCGAGTCGCTCGATCAGCCGATGGAGTACGGGAGGGGGCAGCAGACCCTTGACGTCGCCGCCGAGCGACGCGACCTCCTTGACCAGGCTGGCTGCCACGAACGAGTGCTCCGGCAGGGTCGGGATGAAGATCGTCTCGACGCCCGCGAGCCGCCGGTTCATCTGGGCCATCTGCAGCTCGTAGTCGAAGTCCATCACCGCTCGCAGGCCGCGCACGATGGCGCCGATCCCGCGATCGCGGCAGAAGTCGACCAAAAGGCCGTCGAAGCTGTCCAAGTGGACGTTGGGGAACTCGGCGGTCACCTCGGCGAGCATCGCCAGCCGCTCCTCGACGCTGAACAGGCTCTTCTTCGACGGATTGACCACGACCGCGACCGTGACCTCGTCGAACAGCCCGGAGGCAGCGGCCACGATGTCGAGATGCCCGGTGGTGATCGGGTCGAACGATCCGGGACAGACAGCGCTATGCACCGAAGTTCTCCTTCTCCCTCGGATCACCGGCTCGGCGACCGTACCAAAGCATGGTCTCGCCGTAGCGCCGCTCGCGCAGGGGCTCGATCCCCTCGGGCCATTCGGGCGCCGGATCGCGCCGGGACCGCTCGAGCACGACGTGGGCGTCGTCGGTCAGCCAGCCGCCTCGGACCAGGTCGGTCAGTACGGCGACGAGATCCCGGCCCGACGTGGCGTACGGCGGGTCGACGAACACGACGTCGTAGGCGGCGTCGGCCGCGCCGTGTACGAACGAGCGCACCGGCTCACCGACGACTCGCCAGCCGATCAGGCCGAGCGCCTCGGCGTTGCGCCGGATCAATCGGGCTGCCCGGCGGTCCCGCTCGACCAGGGTCGCGGCCTCGGCACCTCGCGACAGCGCCTCGAGCCCGACCGCGCCGGAGCCCGCGTAGAGGTCCAGGAACCGGCGGTCCTGGACCGAGTCGAGCGCGGACTCCAGCGACGAGAACAGCGCCTCGCGTACCCGCTCGGTGGTCGGACGGGTGTCCATCCCGGGCGGCGTCTGCAGTCGGCGGCCGCCTGCCGTGCCGGCGACGATCCGGGTCATGCCTTGTCCAGATAGTCGGCCTGGTCGGCCTCCTCGACCCGGCGTACCGCTGCGGCCAGCGCCGGCTGGGTCGACAGCTCGGGGTCGGCTCGCACGGTGACCTCGGCGTCGGTGCGCGCCGCCTCGATGACCTTGCGATGCTTGAGGACCGACAGCAGCTGCAGACTGGACCGCCGGCCGGACTGGCTGACGCCGAGCACGTCGCCCTCGTGGCGGGTCTGCAGATCCAGCTCGGACAGCGCGAAGCCATCGGAGGTCTTGGCCACCGCATCGAGCCGCTCGCGTGGCGGGGTGTTCTCCTCGGAGTCGGTGACCAGCAGACACAGGCCCGCATGATCGCCACGACCGACTCGGCCGCGGAGCTGGTGGAGCTGGGACAGCCCGAACCGCTCGGCGTCCATCACGACCATGACCGTGGCGTTCGGGACGTCGACGCCGACCTCGATCACCGTCGTCGAGACCAGGACGTCCACCTCGCCGGCCGCGAACCGGGTCATGACGTCGTCCTTGGCGTCGGCGTGCATCCGGCCGTGCAGCAGCTCCACCCGGACCCCGGACAGCGGCCCGTTGCGCAGCTCCTCGCACAGCTCGATCGCGCTGTAGGTCGGTCGGCTGCCATCGGCGTCGGCATCGCGGTCGTCAGGCTTGTCGCCGATGCGAGGGCATACGACGTACGCCTGGCGGCCGTCGCGCACCTCCTCGGTGATTCGCTCCCACGTACGGTCCAGCCAGGCCGGCTTGTCTCGCGTCGGCACGACCGTCGTCTGGATCGGCTGCCGACCGGCCGGCAGTTCGGTGAGCGTCGACGTCTCCAGGTCGCCGAACACGGTCATCGCGACGGTGCGCGGGATCGGTGTCGCGGTCATGACGAGCACATGGGGACGGGTCTCCCCCGCCTTGCCCGACAGCGCCGCCCGCTGCTCGACGCCGAACCGGTGCTGCTCGTCGACGACGACCATCCCGAGGTCGGCGAACTGCACCCGGTCCTCAAGCAGGGCATGAGTGCCGACCACGATCCCGGCGCCGCCGGATGCCGCGTCGGACAGCGACTCCCGCCGGGCGGCGGCGCCGAGCGAGCCAGTGAGCAGGCGTACTCGGGTGCCGTCCTCGGCGCCGCCCAGCATGCCGCCCTGGGCCAGGTCGCCGAGCAGCGCCAGGATCGAGCGATGATGCTGCGCCGCGAGCACCTCGGTGGGCGCCAGCAGCGCGGCCTGTCCGTCGGCGTCGACCACCTGGAGCATGGCCCGGAGCGCGACGACCGTCTTGCCGGAACCGACGTCGCCCTGCAGCAGCCGATGCATGGGGTGACTGCGGGCCAGCTCGTCACTCAGCACCTCGCCGACCTCGCGCTGCCCGCCCGTAAGCTCGAACGGCAGTCGCCCCTCGAACCGCTCCCGCAGCCGACCCTCGACGGCGTCGCGCGGCGTGGCCGCGAGGTGCTCGGTGGCGAGCCGGTGCTGGGCCAGGATCGTCTGCAGGACGTACGCCTCCTCGAAGCGCAGCCGTTGCAGCGCGGCGTCGACATCGGACTGGTCCTGCGGCCGGTGAATCCACTCGAACGCCTGCGCCAGCCCGATCAGGCCGTGCTTGTCACGCAGGTCCTCGGACAGGGGATCGTCGAGGGTGTCGAGCTGGTCGAGGACGAGGTCGACGCAGCGGGCGATCCGCCACGACACCAGCTTCGTCGTCGCCGAGTAGACCGCGATCATCCGGCGGTTGAACCGCTGCATCCGGTCGGCGTCGTCGCCGATGTCCTCCTCGTCGAGCAGGTCGAAGTCGGGGTGCAGCAACTGCCGCTGCCGACGGAACCAGCCCACCTTGCCGGCGAACAGACCCACCTTGCCGGGCTTGAGGACGTAGGTCAGTCGCGGCTGGTTGAAGAAGGTCAGCAGCAGCCGGTCACCCTCGTCGTCGGCGACGATGACCTCGACCCGGGTCCGCTTGCGGCGCTGCTTGCGGTCGAACCAGTCCCGAGTGCTGACCTCGACCACCTTGGCCATCACGGTGACCGGCTCGTCCTCCTGCAGCGCCGCGATCGGAGTGAGCTCGCCGCGCATGGCATAGCGCCGTGGGTAGTGCCGCAGCAGGTCACCGACGGTACGGAGGTCGAGATGCGTCGCCAGCGGCTTCGCGGACTTGCCGCCGAGCACCGAGTCCAGTCGGGTGTCGAGGGTGATGGTCGTCATCGGCAGGCCCCTACTCGACCGCCACGAGAAGCGGGTAGCGCGGCTGGCCGCCGGAGTAGACGACGACATCCACCTCGGGACGGTCGCGACCGATGCTCTGCTCCAGCCGGTCCGCCAGATCGGTCGGGGCACCGTCGCCGGTCACCAGGGTCAGCAGCTCGCCGCCACCGCCGAGGAGCCGGAGCACCACCTCCTCGGCGATCGCGTGCAGACTGTCGCCGACCATCGCGAAGTCGCCCTCGACGACCCCGAGCACGTCGCCCGGCTCACACGGGCCGGCCGATGTCATCGCCTGCCGGGCGGCCACTGTGACGGCACCGTGCCGGGCGTGGCCCGCGGCCGTCGTCATCGCGACCACATCGTCGTCGAAGCTGCGACCGGGCTCGTGGACCGCCAGTGCGGCCAGACCCTGGACCTGAACCCGGGTCGGGATCACCGAGACCCGGATCGCATCGTCGCGAGCCTGCTGGGCGGCGGCCTCTGCGACCGCGATCGAGTCGCCGTCGTTGGGCAGCACGATCACCTCGGCCGCATGGGTGGCCTGAATCGCGTCGAGGAACTCCCCCGTCGAGCAACGATGACCGACTCCGCCCGCGACGACGATGGCGCCGGCTTCGCCGAACAACTGCCGCAGCCCGGAGCCGGCAGCCATCGCCACGACACCTCGACCCTTGCGGACCGGCTGCCGGCCGGCCCTGGCGATCTGTTCGGCGAAGTGGGTCACGGCGATCCGATGCGGTCGGCCCGCGGAGATCCCTGCCTCGATCGCAGCACCGACGTCGTCGACATGGACATGGACGTTCCAGAGCCCCTCGCCGCCGACGACGACGAGCGAGTCACCGAGCGGACCGAGCCGCTCCCGGAGGGCAGGGACCCGATCGTCGTCGGCGTCGAGGAGGTACATCACCTCGTAGGCCGGGCCGTCAGCCGTTAGGTCGCCCTCCACGACCGGCGTCGGGATCGCGGGTCGACCGAGCACCGGCTCCGTCCCGGGCTGCCATCGGCCCGTGAGCACACGTACGGTCGCGTCGAGCACCACGCACAGGCCACGTCCCCCCGCGTCGACGACACCGGCGCTGCGGAGCATGTCGAGTTGCTCGGGGGTGTGGGCCAGGGCGATCCGGGCCGCGTCCGCCGCCGCCGTCACGACGTGGGCGACCCCGGCGGCACCGTTGGCGCCATCGCCGTCAGCGCCCGCGAGCCGATCCGCATCGGCGACGGCTGCCTCGGCGGCGGCCCGGGCGACGGTCAGGATCGTCCCCTCGACGGGCTGGCCGACGGCGGCATAGGCCGCGTCCGCCGCCTGGGTGAGGGCCGCGGCCGCAGTCTTGCCGTCGAGCCCCTCCGACGCCAGGCGTACGACCCCTGCCCGGAGCAGTTGGGACATGATCACGCCGGAGTTGCCCCGGGCGCCTCGCAGTGCGCCGTCGACGAACGCGCGTACGGTCGCGTCGAAATCGCCGTCGGCCGCGCGGGCGGCTGCCGCGGCGGCCTCGAAGGTCAGGAACAGGTTGGTGCCGGTGTCGCCGTCCGGCACCGGATAGACGTTGAGCGCGTCGATCTCCTCCCGGGCGATGCCGAGAGCCGACACACACGCGTCGCCCCACCGCAGGAAGCCCGCGACGTCGAGTGCTGCACCCATCGCCGTCCTCTCTGCGCTCGCGAATGGCGATGCTGCGTCAGACTAGTCCGGGCCGCCGACGGGTCCGCGTCTGGCTCGGGCTGCCGATTGGCCTCGTTTCAGCCCATCGGATATCCTTCACAGGTTGCTCGCATCACGTCTGCGAGCGCTGCCCGGGAAGATCGGGCGGCTGATGAACCTTCTCGACAACCTTTGGGAGTGTGCGCCGTGGCTGCGGTCTGCGACATCTGCGGCAAGAAGCCTCGCTTCGGCAACAACGTGCCCTGGTCGCGCAAGCGCACCCGCCGGCGCTTCGACCCGAACATCCAGCGCGTCCGCGCCGTCGTCAACTCGACTCCCAAGCGGCTGAACGTCTGCACCTCCTGCCTCAAGGCCGGCAAGGTCCCCACCCGCTGACCGACGCGGTCTGACGCGGCGTACGCACCTCACGCGCACGCCCCCACTCATCACGGCGCGTACCCACTTCGCATGGCATCGAGCCCGTGCAGCGTGCGCAATCACCACGAGAACGTGGTGTTCGCCAGGCCGCGCTAGCCGAAGTGCGTGTGCCCGGGCGCGCCCTCGTACTCCTCGCCGTCCACCGTCACGCCACTCCCCTCGACCACCCGGCCGATCGCCCGCCAGCCGTCCGGCAGCTCCGCATCGGCGTCGAACGTCGCGGCCAGGGCGTGGTCCTCTCCCCCGGTCAGGCAGAAGCTCACCGGCTCGACCCCGACCGCCGAGCCCACCGCCTCGAGCGGCTCGGCGATCTCGAGCGCTCCTGACTCCACGTCGATCGCGACGCCACTCGCAGTCGCGATGTGCCCGAGATCGGCCAGCAGTCCGTCGCTGACGTCGATCATCGCGGCGGCTCCTGCCGCGGCGGCCTGCGGTCCGGCGGGGTACGGCACCTCGGGACGTCGATAAGCCTCCACCAGGGCACGCGGTGACCGGAAGCCGCGACCAAGCACGGCGAGTCCGGCAGCGGCCCAGCCGACCCGGCCGGCGAGGGCGACGACCTGGCTGGGTCGCGCACCGCTGCGGGTCACCGGTTCGGTCTCGGGGTGGCCGAAGGCCGTGACCGCCAGGACGACCTGGTCGGCCGAGCTCACGTCGCCGCCGACCACCGTCGCACCGACCTTCGCGACCTCCTCGGCCATCCCCTCGGCCAGTTCGCGTACCCAGAAGACCGGCAGGTCCGGCGGACCGCCGAATCCGACGACGAGTCCGGTGGCGGTGCCGCCCATCGCAGCGATGTCGGCGAGACTCGAGGCCGCCGCCCGATGCCCGACGTCGGCCGCCTCCGACCAGTCCCGGCGGAAGTGGCGGCGCTCGATCAGCAGGTCGGTCGAGACCAGGACCGGACCCGACGTCGCCAGGCTCGCCGCGTCGTCGCCGGAGCCGATCAGGACCGCCGGTGTCGGCGTGAACACCGACGCCACCACGTCGATCAGGCCGAACTCACCGATGTCAGCCAGCGTCTGGGACCCACCGGACGTCATGGGCAGCACCCTCCTCGTCGTCGTCGCCATACTCTCGAAAGCGCTCCGGCAGTACGGTAGGTGCACCTGTAGCGCGACCGAGTGGAGGATGCCCATGGTGGTGCAGGCGTACGTGCTGATCCAGACCGAGGTCGGCAAGGCGGCCGACGTAGCACGCGAGGTCGCTGGCGTCAGTGGCGTCACCCTGGCCGAAGACGTGACTGGGCCTTATGACGTCATCGTCCGCGCCGAGGCGCAGAACGTCGACGAGCTCGGACAGCTGGTCGTCGCCAAGGTCCAGAACATCCCCGGAATCACCCGCACCCTGACATGTCCGGTGGTGCACATCTGAGCCTCCGCATACGCGCGGCGGTCGGGGCCGCCGCCATGCTCTTGGCGCTGGTCGGCTGTGGGGTGGGCGAGACCAAGCTGGTCGACATCGGGGCGCCGCAACTCGCCGGATCCTCCGCGCGCTACTGCGACGCGCTGGAGCGCCATCTCCCGTCCGAAGTCGCCGACATGTGGCAACGCGACGTGACCACCGAAGGCGTCGCCGCCGCCTGGGGCGCGCCCCCGATCGTGCTTCGCTGCGGCGTCACCGCCGCCAAGGGCCTCGGCCCCGCCGTCCGGTGCGACATGGTGAACGGCGTCGGGTGGTACTCCGAGTCCATCACCGACGGCTACCGCTTCACGACGATCGGCCGGGCGACGCCGGTCGAGCTGACCGTCCCGGACGCGTACGCGCCGGAGTCCGACGCGATGGTCGACGTCGCGAAGGCGATCAAACAGGCGATCCCGCTCCACCATCCCTGCGTCTGAGCCGCACCCACTCGGCACGGCGCAGCTCGTACTCGACCTCGCCCTGCTCGTGACCCTGCACGGGCTCGTCGTAGTGCTCGTGGAAGCTCCGCACGAAGTGCAGGCCGAGCGCCTCCAGGGTGGCCCGCGAGGGCCGGTTCACCGCCATCGTCTGGGCGAAGATCCGGGTCAGGCCGAGGTCCTCGAAGCCGTGCCGCATCAGTGCCCGGGCGCCCTCGGTCCCGAGCCGCTGCCGCCACCAGCGACGCAGCAGGCGGTAGCCGAGATCGGCCTCGCCGGGGACGAACGGCTGGCTCGGCCCGTGCGGCGGCTGGAGCATCCAGATGCCCACGAACTGCGCCGCGCCGTCGTCGCGAACGAAGCCGGACCAGACGCCGAGCCCGTCGACATCACGAGCCCGCTGCATCCGGCCGGCGTGGGACCGATGCACCTCCTCCGGGGTGGCGGGCCGGGGACTGAGGTAGCGCAGCACCTCGACGTCGGAGTCGAGCTCGATCTCGTACTCCAGATGGTCGTCCGACAGCGGCACGAGCTCCAGTCGACGCGTACGCAGGCGGGCCTGAGGCATCGGCGTCGACCGCGGCTCAGCGCAGTCCGGTGTCGCGGCGCAGTGCCAACTGGAGCAGATGATCGACCAGCGCCTCGTAGTCCATGCCGGTCGCGGCCCACATCATCGGGAAGCCCGACGTCGGTGTGAAGCCGGGCATCGTGTTGATCTCGTTGAGATAGATCCGGCCATCGGGGAAATAGAAGAAGTCGACTCGCGCCAGCCCCTCGCAGCCGAGCGCGTCGAACGCCCGCGCGGCGTGCTCTCGGATCCGCTCGGCGACGTCCTCCGGAATCTGCGCGGGTACGTCGGCCCGGCCGCCGCCGTCGATGTACTTCGCCTCGAAGTCGTACCAGGTGTGTCCGGACTCCGGCTCGAGCACGATCTCGCCCGGCAGGCTGGTGAGTGGGCCCTTGCCGTCGAGCGACTGGATCACGCCGCACTCGATCTCGCGGGCGCCGATCGCGGCTGCCTCGATGATGAACTTCGGGTCGTGCTCGCGGGCGACCTTGATCGCCGCGTCCAGGTCGCCGGTCTCCTCGACCCGGGTGATGCCGATGCTCGATCCGCCACGGGCCGGCTTGACGAACACGGGGTAGCCCATCGATGCCACGGTCTCGCGGACCGCCGCCCGGTCGTGATCCCACTCCCGCGACAGCACCACCGCGTGCGGCAGCAGCGGCAGACCCGCCGACGCGAACACGATCTTCATGTAGTGCTTGTCCATGCCGACCGCACTGGCCAGCACACCGGCGCCCACGTACCTGACGCCGGCCATCTCGAACAGCCCCTGGATCGTGCCGTCCTCGCCCCACGGGCCGTGCAGCAGCGGGAGCACGACGTCGACCTCGCCGAGCGTCCGGGGCACCTCGTCGGGCTCGTGCACGACCAGCTCGCTCGATCCGACGCCACTCGCCAGGGCGACCTGGGCGCCGACCGTGTCCACGGCCGGCAGCGATCCGCCGTCGCTCAACGCATAGCGCTCGGGGGTCGTCGACTCCAGGACCCATCGGCCGTCGGTCGAGATCCCGATCGGCACGACCTCGTAGCGCTCGGGGTCGATCGCCCGGATCACCTCGCCGGCGGTCAGACACGACACGCCGTGCTCACTGGAGCGGCCGCCGAACACCACGGCGACGCGGGCACGCTTCGGCGGGGTCGAACTCTCGTGACTGGCCATTCCGCGACGATACAGCGCCCGCCATGCAGGATGGACGCATGACCGAACGACTCTCGCCCGCCACCATCGCCGTTGCCGCCGGACGGCCCGCCCAAGAACCCGACGCGCCGCTGAACGCACCCGTCACGTTGGCCAGTGTCTTCGTCGCCGGCGGAGAACGCGAGTACGGCCGCTACGCCAATCCGACCTGGGAGGCGTTCGAGTCCGTACTCGGTGAGCTCGAAGGCGGCCGGGCCCTGGCGTACGCGTCCGGCATGGCGGCGGTGTCGACCGTCCTCGACCTGGTCGCGCCGGGTGGCACCGTGGTCGCGCCGCAGCACGCCTATCTCGGCACGCTGCATCTGCTGGCCACCAAGGAGCGTCGCGGCGAGGTCAAGGTCCGGCAGGTCGACCTGACCGACACAGAAGCGACCGTGGCAGCCTGCGACGACGCCGCCCTGGTGTGGCTCGAGTCGCCGACCAATCCGATGCTCGAGGTCGCCGATCTGCCGGCCATCATCGCGGGGGCCCATGCGGCCGGAGCCCGGGTCGTGGTCGACAACACGTTCGCCACGCCGATCCTGCAACAGCCGCTCGACCTCGGCGCCGACGTCGTCGTGCACTCGGCGACCAAGCTGCTGTCCGGTCACGCGGACGTGCTGCTCGGCGCGATCGTGACCCGCGATCCGGAGATCTATCAGGCGGTCGACGAGCAGCGTCGCATGAAGGGCGCGATCGCCGGTCCGATGGAGGCCTGGCTCGCGACCCGGGGAATGCGGACGCTGCATCTGCGGGTCGACTACGCCCAGCGCAGTGCGCGCTACCTCGCCGAGCAGCTCGCGACCCATGCCGAGGTGAGGACGCTCCGCTACCCCGGCCACGGGACGATGATCGCGATCGAGTTCGCCGGCGGCTCGGCAGCGGCCGACAAGCTGACCGGCGCGACCTCGATCTGGGTGCACGCGACGAGCCTCGGTGGGGTCGAGTCGACCTTCGAGCGGCGGCGCCGTTGGAGCAGCGAGCCGAGCACGGTCCCCGACGACCTCGTACGCCTGTCGGTCGGTGTCGAGGACATGCACGATCTCTGGGCCGATCTGCGTCAAGCACTCGACTCGCTGGGATCATGATGGACTGAGGGCCGATCGTGGGGTGGTGACCGGACATGCGGCGATCTCTCGTGGCACTTGTGGGATGCGGCGTCGCTCTTGCGCTGACAGTGCCGTCGGCAGTCGGTGCCGAGCCGAGACCGGGTGGCGCCGGGATCGGCGATCCGTACTTCCCCAAGGACGGCAACGGCGGCTACCGAGTGCGCCACTACGACGTCAAGGTGCGCTACGCGCCGGACAGCGGGCGACTGGTCGGCAAGACGGTCATCGCCGCCCGGTCGACCCAGGCGATGAGCCGGTTCAACCTCGACTTCGTCCTGCGACCGCTCCGCGTCATCGTGAACGGCGACCGGGCCGGCTTCCGGATGCGCGGGCGGCATGAGCTGGTCGTCGTACCGGCTCAGCCGATCCGAGCCGGCCAGCGGCTGCAGATCGAGGTGAGGTATCGCGGCCATCCGGAGCGCGAGAAGGTCGACGGCGGCCAGCTCTGGAAGTCGCCGGGCCGGCCCTCGTTCGTCAACGGAGAGCCGCACTCGGCGACAGTCTGGTTCCCGCTCAACGACCATCCGTCGGACAAGGCGACCTACGACGTGACTGCGGTCGTCCCACGGGCCTGGAAGGCGGTCAGCGCGGGACGTCTGGTCGGTCATCACCGCGTCGGCAAGCACACTGCCTGGCACTGGCGGGTCGACGAGCCGATGGCGAGCTATCAGCAGTTCCTCGGTCTCGGCCGCTATCACTTCCACCGCGACGACCGGGGCGGCCTGACGAGCCTGTACGCCTGGTCGAGCGGGTTCTCGGACCGGATGATCCGTCACATCCGGATCGGACTCGGCAAGAGCCGGTCGTACCTGCGATGGCTCGGCAAGCGGCTCGGGCCGTACCCCTTCCACCACATCGGCGGGGTCGTCGTCGGTGGGATGGACGTCGCCACGATCGAGTCGCAGTCCGCCCCGGTCTACGGCCGCTACGTCTTCCGCTACGACTTCCCGGACCAGGCGCAGCAGATCATCGTGCACGAGTTGGCGCACCAGTGGTTCGGCGCGAGCGTGACCGTCCGGCGGTGGCGCGATCTGTGGCTGCACGAGGGCTTCGCCACCTACCTGGAGTGGTGGTACGCGGCGGCGCACAACGGCCCGACCGCCGACGAACAGATGCTCTCCGCGTACCGGCTCTACCCCGAGAACGGGCACTGGTGGACGATCCCGCCGGGTGACCCGGGTCCGGGGCCGTCGTTGTTCCGCAGCGTCTACGACCGAGGCGCGATGACACTGCAGGGCTTGCGCAACCGGATCGGGCTCCCCGACTTCCGCCGGATCCTGCGCACGTTCGCCAGTCAGCATCGCTACGGCACGGCGACCACGCAGCAGTTCGTACGACTGGCCGAACGGGTCAGCGGCCAGGACCTGACGCGGTTCTTCCGGGTCTGGCTGTTCCGGCCGAAGCGACCGGC